>JBOFJM010000827.1:0-2709 GCA_051656825.1 Kluyvera sp. | reverse complement strand
AGCGACGCGGCTGACGCACGAGCACGATGGTTAGCATACAGGTCACCATCGCCACGACCAGGTCAGTGGGGTCTTTTACCCAAAATACCGGGCCATTCGCTAACGCCATATCACGAATCGTCCCTCCGCCCACAGCGGTCACCACGCCCAGCACCAGCACGCCAAAAGGGTCCATACGCAGCTTTCCCGCTAATAGCACCCCAGAAACGGCGAAAACAATAGTGCCTACAATATCCAGCCAATAGACAAGCATGACGAATTATCCAGTTAATCAATCTGCGCTAACGCAGTACAGAGTTGTTGAGCGGCGAGGATAATACGTGGGCTTGCCCGTTCAAACCAGTCGCTATTGAGAGGAATGATAGGGATTGTGAGCTGGCTTGCCCAGTAACGTTGAATTTTCGGAATTTGACTCTTATCACCCGCCGCAACAATGGCCTGTGGCTGGCGTGTGAGCACCTGTTCGCGGCTAACCTGCGGCCAGGCAACGCGGCTGTCGGCAAAGATATTTTCACCACCGCAAATCTCCAGCACCTGGTTTTGAATCGCCGCTTTATTGCTGGTGAAAATAGGGTTGAAGCCAAACTGCATGAACACCCGCTTTTTGGCTGCTTTGGCATACTTCGCCTTAAGCTGCTCATAATCGTGCAGCAGGGCGGCAGCCGCCTGTTCCGCTTTTTGTGGCTGCGGGCTCCACTGTGCCAGTTGGCGTAGCGTGGCAGCAATATCTTCAATGCTGTGCGTATCAATCCACAGCACGGTAATGCCCAGTGAGCGCAGTTGATTTACCTGACGCTCGGCGTTGCCCTCTTTCCACGCCAGCACCACGTCGGGATGCAGCGCGACAATACGTTCCAGGTTAATGCCTTGCCAGGAGGCGACCTGCTCAATGGTTTTCGCTTCAGCGGGATAGTCAGACCAGGCGCTGACGCCAACGGGGGTGATCCCAGCGGCAAAGGCCAGTTCGGTATTCGCAGGGGAAAGGGAAATGACTCTCGGCGCGGCATAAAGCCACGCCGGGGCGCTAAGCAGCAGGGCCAGTAGCCCTGTAATGAACCGTTTAGCCACGTGCCAGTTTCTGCACCAGCGTTTCAACCATCAGGGTCGATTGCTTCGCCGCAACCGCCAGGAACTCGTCAAAGCTCAGGTGCGACTGTTGGTCTGCAACGTCAGATATAGCGCGTACTACCACAAATGGTACGGAGAAGCTGTGGCAAACGTGGGCAATCGCCGTGGCTTCCATCTCTACTGCAATCGCCTGTGGGAAGTTGTGGCGGATTTTTGCCAGGCCAACGGAACCGTTGATGAAGGCATCGCCGCTGACAATCAGGCCGCGAACGGCGTTCAGATTCAGCGCTTTGATGCACTCTTCCGCCGCCGTTACCAGCTTGTCGTCTGCCTTAAACGCCGCAGGGCAACCCGCCATTTGGCCGATTTCGTAGCCGAATGCAGTGACGTCGGCATCGTGGTAACGCGCTTCATCGGAGACCACGATATCGCCCACTTTCAGCGTTGGCGCCAGGCCGCCCGCTGAGCCGGTGTTGATGATAAGGTCTGGCTGGCAACGTTCCAGCAGTAGGGTTGCGCCCATAGCGGCTGCGACTTTACCAATGCCGGACTTCAGTAACGCGACGTCAACGCCGTTCAACTGGCCAGTGTAGATTTCACTGCCGCCGATCGTAATAGTCTGACGATTTTCGATTTTGTCACGCAGCAGCGTAACTTCTTCTTCCATTGCGCCAATAATGCCGATTTTCATAGATTTACTCGCGATATGCCATGTTTAAAGGCATAGTCTATCATGCGGTTCAGGGGAAGCGCATTTCTCGCGACGGAGAGGCTATGGCTAAGATTGATTTTCGCAACAAAATTAACTGGCGTCGGCGCTATCGTTCACCGCAGGGGGTCAGCTCCGAGCATGAGATCCTGCGGATTTTTGAAAGCGATCGCGGGCGTATCATTAACTCTCCGGCGATTCGCCGCTTGCAGCAGAAAACGCAGGTCTTCCCACTGGAACGTAACGCCGCCGTGCGCACGCGCTTGACCCACTCTCTTGAAGTTCAGCAAGTTGGGCGCTATATCGCCAAAGAAATTCTCAGCCGCCTGAAGCAAAAGAACCTGCTGGTGGCCTACGGTTTGGATGAGCTAACCGGGCCGTTTGAAAGCGTTGTTGAAATGGCGTGCCTGATGCATGACATCGGCAACCCGCCGTTTGGGCATTTTGGCGAGGCGGCAATTAACGACTGGTTCAGCCAGCGTCTGGCACCAAAAGACGCCTTACGTCAGCCGCTCAGCCACGATCGCTGCGAAGTTATCGCCCTACAACTACGCGAAGGGGAGGAGGCGCTCAACACGCTGCGCAGTAAGGTGCGCCAGGACTTGTGCCATTTTGAGGGTAACGCGCAAGGTATTCGTCTGGTGCATACGTTGATGCGCATGAACCTGACCTGGGCGCAGGTGGGCTGCATTTTAAAATATACCCGCCCGGCCTGGTGGGCTGATGAGCCACCGGCAACGCACAGTTATTTAATGAAAAAACCCGGCTACTACTTGGCCGAAGAGCACTATATTGCGCGCTTACGTAAAGAACTTGATTTAGCCCCTTACAATCGATTCCCATTAACGTGGATTATGGAAGCGGCGGATGATATTTCTTATTGTGTGGCTGACCTTGAAGATGCCGTAGAAAAACACATATTCAGTGTTGAG
>JBOFJM010000826.1:0-2265 GCA_051656825.1 Kluyvera sp. | reverse complement strand
GGGTCGCGCTTTCAGAGAAACCGTGAGTCGTTGGGCAGCTGAGCTGCGCCTGGAAGATGGTCAGTGCGCCGCTGACGCTGTGACCGCAGACATCCATTGTGCCGCCTGCTTCGGTAAAGCGAATCAGAGCAACCAGAATGTGGTGCAGGCCGAATGGCAGCAACAAGCGTTCACCCGTACCGAAAATCATCGGGCCGAAGTCGCCAGCGCTATTGATAACGTGGCCCAGCGCGTTGATCCCCATAGCGAAAATCGGCCATACCAGTGGAATGATCAGACCAACCAGACCCAGCACCACCGTTGTGATGATAGGCACGAAGCGCGTCCCACCAAAGAATGCCAGCGCATCTGGCAGACGGATGGTGTGGAAACGCTCATGCAGCAGCCACACGATGATCCCGGCAATCACCGCACCGAGAATACCGGTGTCGATGGACTGAATGCCGAGGATATTCTGAATGTTGTTCGCTTTCAGGATAGCGGCGTCGGTCGTTGGCAGAATGCCTTTCGCCGTTAGCCAGAAGTTAACCGCCAGGTTCATTACCGCATAACCGACGAAACCAGCAAAAGCGGCAACGCCTTTGTTATCGCGCGCCAGACCCAGGGGAATAGCAATACAGAACATCACCGGCAGGAAGCTAAAGGCGAACGAACCGACTTTACTCATCCAGATGAAAACTGCCTGGAGGAAAGGGGTATTCAGCCACGGCAACAGGGTGATGACGTCATGGCTGCTGAGTGAGCTGCCGATCCCGAGCATGATCCCACAGAAAGAGAGCAGAGCCACCGGCAGCATGAAGGTCTTTCCTAGCTGCTGGAAAAATTCCCATAGAGTAACTTTTGGTGTTGTTTTCGCCGTCATGAAACGACTCCTTAATCCTGAAAAAAGGTTTTTTTGAATTTATGGGACAGGAAGATAAAACGTTTTATCACTTTTTAGTGAGAAACAAATCACAAAAGCAAGTGATAATAGGGTTTATAAAGTAGAATTATAGGTAAAACGATTTATTGACAAGGTAAAGGGAGCCGCATAAGGGCCATGGCGATTGCAAAAAAAGTCACCATTAACGATGTCGCACTGGCGGCCGGAGTGTCCGTGAGTACGGTGTCGCTGGTTTTAAGCGGCAAGGGGCGAATCTCTTCGGCTACGGGCGAGCGTGTGTTTCGGGCCATCGATCAGTTGGGATTTGTGCGTAACCGGCAGGCGGTGTCGTTGCGCGGTGGGCAGACCGGTGTTATTGGCCTGATTGTCGGCAATCTTTCCTCGCCGTTTTATGCCGAGTTGACCACGGGGCTAACGGCGGCGCTGGAGTCGCAGGGCAAAATGGTCTTTTTGACCCAGGGCGGCAAGTGCGGCGAGCAGATGTTGCAGCGTTTTGATGCGTTAGTTTCGCAAGGCGTTGATGGGGTGGTGATTGCGGGAGCGGTTGACCAGGCGGCAGAACTGCGGGCAAAAGCGGCGGAAACATCCACGCCGCTGGTTTTTGCCTCACGCGCAAGCTACCTCGATGAAGTGGATATTATTCGCCCGGACAATATGCAAGCGGCACAACTGGTGACCGAGCATCTGATTCGCCGTGGGCATCAGCGTATCGCCTGGCTTGGCGGGCAAAGCTCGTCATTAACGCGCGCGGAGCGGGTTGGCGGTTATTGTTCGACGCTGATTAAGTACGGCCTACCGTTTCACAGTGAATGGGTATTGGAATGTGAGTCCAGCCAGCAGCAGGCCGCAGAAGCGATCACCGCGCTGTTGCGCCATAACCCTACCATTTCGGCGGTGCTGTGTTACAACAGCGTAACGGCGATGGGCGCATGGTTTGGTCTGATGCGTACGGGTAAACAAAGCGGCGAAGGGAGCGTAGAAAGCTACTTTGACCAACGAGTGGCGCTGGCGGCGTTTGCCGAAGTGCCAGAGCAGGCGCTGGATGATGTACCGCTCACGTGGGTGACAACTCCGGCGCGTGAGATGGGGCATAGCGTTGCCGAGCGCATTTTGCAGCGCATTGAAAAAGGGCAAGGCACGGCGCGTAACCTGATCATGCCGCCACGGCTGGTGGTGCGAAAATAACGGCGCGACAATAAAAAAGCCTCTCATCGGAGAGGCTTTGAATAGCTAATATCGGGTTTACTGCGCCGGGCTGTTATCAAGCTCTGGCATGGACGGTAAACCAAACATGCCGATAAAATCCGTCAGCGGCATAGCCTGTCCGTTCAGTGTGACCTGGCCGTTAGCATATTGCAGGCTGCTGTTGATGGCGTTGTCCT
>JBOFJM010000825.1:0-14769 GCA_051656825.1 Kluyvera sp. | reverse complement strand
CAGGGCACGGCTGTCCCTCCAGAATTTTAACGATATGCCCATCTGCCTGGTTTTTTAGGGGACGAACATAATCACATTCCGGATAATGGGAACAGCCCAGAAACGGCCCGTGTTTACCGGACCGTATAACCAGTTCAGCCCCGCACTGCGGGCAGGGCTCATTTTTACGCACCGAAAATAGTGCTGATTTGACCATAACCACTCTTGCCGCCACATAAATAATTAATGCAGCATACCTTCATTCGTCTCGAAGAGTAATTCTTCCATTTGTTGATAGGCGTTTTCACAGCCCGGAAGATTGAAAAGCACCATCAGGATGACCCATTTCAACTCTTCCAGCTCAAACTCTGCGGTATCCAAAGCCATCACGCGTTCAATAACCATTTCCCGCGTTTCGAGGTTCAGCACCTGAATCTGCTCAAGGAATAACAGGAACCCCCGGCAACTGGCATCCAGTCGTTGGCTCTCTTCCTCTGTGAAAATGCGCACAGAGAGAGGGTCAGACGCAAGCTGCATCGGTTCTACGAGGCCTTCCTGATAGTCGGCGAGCTTTTCAAGCCACATCAGTGCGTTGAAAATGTCTTCACGTTCGAATCCTGCATCGGTTAAATCCCGAGTCAGTTTGTCCTGATCGACGCGCATTTCCGTTTCGTTATGGATGTAGGTCTCAAACAAATACATTAGTACGTCGAACATGGCCTGCCCTCCTTAATCGGACATAGCCGCCGGGTACAGCTGCGATCCACCCTGCTAACTCCAGTTCAAGTAGCTGAGCCACGGTTACTGGCACAGGTTGGCCGGCACGTTCAGCGACGACGTCAACAGGTGTTACCTCATCTCCTACGTTAGCCAGGAGCTCAGGAAATGGCAATGCTACTGATTCCTTATCTGCACAATAATTTGTCATTTCAGCGTTATCGGGCAATGGCCTGTTTATGTCAGAGAAATACGCCAGGATATCCTCGGGTTCGGTGACCATAATTGCGCCTTGCTTAATGAGCCAATGAGGCCCTTCCATCCCTGGATGCCCCAACGGGCCAGGAATAGCAAAAACATCCCGCCCTTGCTCCAGCGCACAACGCGCCGTAACCAAAGACCCGCTGCGTATAGCCGCTTCTACCACCAGAACGCCACGACTCAACCCGCTGATAATGCGATTTCGCCGTGGGAAATGATAAGCCACGGGTGTTGCTGCCAGAGAAAATTCTGAAACCAACGCACCGCCGTTCTCAACAATATTTTCAGCCAATGCGCGATGGCGATGCGGATAAATATGGTTCAGGCCACTGCCGAGGATAGCAATTGTCCCGCCCCCCGCTCGTAATGCGCTGCGATGAGCAATGCCATCGATTCCCAGCGCCAACCCACTGGTAATGGTGACACCCTGTGCTGCCAACGACTCACAAAAATAGCCCCCCCAACGTTCACCGTAGAGTGAATGTTGACGACTCCCTACAACGGCAAGCTGTGGCGTATTCAGTAGCTGTACATTGCCACGCACACAAAGCACTGCTGGGTAATCACTGATGGCGCGCAGCGACTCGGGATACCACGGAGAGTCAGCGAACAGAAGATGATTATCCTGAGCTGAAAGCCACTGGTTAGCGGCTCCCATCTCAGCCGGCGTTAAGGAAAAAAAACGCTCACTCTGCTTAGTACTGAAACGCAGCGTATGCAGCGCCTGGCGGTTAACTTCCGCAACCTGAGATAACTGACGCAGCACGGACAACATGCCATCGCCATGTAAATCATTCACCTTCATCAGGCGGAAGGCGATTTCTTCGGGTGACATCGTTTTCTCCCCTGCCACATACGGCATCAGCAATCCTTGCGATTGGTCACTGATGCTGTCAATTGGAGGGGGTTTTGTCTAGAATAGAGGTAATAATCTTTCCAACTCCTGAACAGAACTCTGGAGATTTATGGCAGTTTTGCAAGTGTTACATATTCCGGACGAGCGTCTTCGCAAAGTCGCTAAACCGGTTGAAGAAGTGAATGCAGAAATTCAGCGTATCGTGGATGATATGTTCGAAACGATGTACGCCGAAGAAGGTATTGGTCTGGCAGCAACGCAGGTGGATATCCATCAGCGCATTATCGTTATTGATGTCTCTGAGAATCGTGACGAACAACTGGTACTGATCAACCCTGAGCTGTTGGAAAAAGATGGTGATACTGGGATTGAAGAAGGTTGCCTGTCTATTCCTGAGCAGCGGGCGTTAGTGCCCCGTGCCGAGCGTGTGAAGATCCGCGCAATTGACCGCAACGGTAAACCGTTTGAGCTTGAAGCTGATGGCCTATTGGCTATCTGTATTCAGCATGAGATGGATCACTTAGTCGGCAAGCTGTTTATCGATTATCTTTCTCCGTTAAAACAGCAACGTATTCGTCAGAAAGTTGAAAAACTGGATCGCCTGAACGCGCGTGCCTAAGGATAAGGATTAACGTGTCAGATTCACTACGTATTATTTTTGCGGGCACCCCTGATTTTGCAGCGCGTCATCTCGACGCGCTGTTGTCGTCTGAGCATCAGGTTGTTGGCGTATTCACCCAACCCGACCGCCCGGCAGGCCGCGGTAAGAAGCTGATGCCAAGCCCAGTAAAAATGTTGGCAGAAGAAAAAGGGATACCTGTTTTCCAGCCTGCGTCTCTGCGCCCAGCAGAAAATCAACAGCTGGTTGCTGACTTACAGGCCGATGTCATGGTGGTTGTCGCTTATGGACTGATTTTGCCAAAAGCAGTACTGGCGATGCCAAGACTCGGTTGCATCAACGTCCATGGTTCTCTGCTTCCTCGCTGGCGCGGCGCGGCACCAATTCAACGCTCACTGTGGGCTGGCGACACAGAAACCGGTGTGACCATCATGCAGATGGACGTTGGCCTTGATACCGGAGATATGCTGCACAAACTCTCTTGCCCGATTACCGCCGAAGACACTAGTGCTAGCCTGTACAATAAACTTGCTGAATTAGGCCCACAAGGGCTGCTGCATACGCTGCACCTTCTGGCTACCGGCACAGCTCAGCCTGAAGTTCAGGATGAGGCATTGGTAAGCTATGCGGAAAAACTCAGCAAAGAAGAAGCTCGGATAGACTGGACGCTCAGCGCCACGCAGTTAGAACGCTGTATCCGCGCGTTTAACCCGTGGCCGATGAGCTACATCGTAATTGACGAGCAGCCAGTCAAAATCTGGCAGGCAACAGTTATCGATAAGCCTACGAGTGCGGAACCAGGAACTATCCTCGAAGCTACCCGCCAGGGAATTCAGGTAGCAACAGGTGACGGTATTCTGAATCTTGTGTCTTTGCAGCCTGCGGGTAAGAAAGCCATGAGCGCACAAGATTTACTGAACTCACGCCGGGAGTGGTTCGAGCCCGGAAATCGTCTTCTCTGACGGTCCATACTTTTTCAAGCCCGGAGTCTCCGGGCATTTTTATTTTTGCGGTTATGAAAAAACATCTTAATTTACGCAGTATGGCGGCTCAAGCCGTCGAGCAGGTCGTTGAAAAGGGGCAGTCGTTAAGCAATGTGCTGCCTGCTATGCAGCAGAAAGTGTCCGATAAAGATAAAGCCCTGCTGCAAGAGCTATGCTTCGGGGTGCTGCGCACCCTCTCCCAGTTGGAATGGATGATTAAACAACTGATGGAACGCCCGATGACGGGCAAGCAACGCACAGTTCACTATCTGATTATGGTTGGCTTTTACCAACTGCTGTATACCCGTATTCCACCACATGCCGCATTGGCCGAAACCGTTGAAGGCGCAGTCGTTATCAAGCGTCCGCAGCTTAAAGGCCTGATTAATGGTGTGCTGCGCCAATTCCAGCGCCGCCAGGAAGAACTGTTAACCGAGTTTACACAAAGCGAACTGCGGTTCATGCACCCATCCTGGCTAGTGAAACGCATCAAGAATGCCTATCCACAACAGTGGGAAGCCATCCTTGATGCAAATAACCAACGTCCTCCAATGTGGCTGCGCGTTAACCGTAATCACCACTCTCGTGATGCCTGGCTGGAGCTGCTTGCTGAAGCTGGCCTTACCGGCTTCCCACATTCCGATTACCCCGATGCCGTGCGTCTGGAAACGCCCGCCTCCGTTCAGGCTTTACCTGGTTTCGAGCAGGGCTGGGTGACTGTACAGGATGCATCCGCGCAAGGTTGTATGAGCTACCTACAACCACAAAATGGTGAACAAATACTCGACCTGTGCGCCGCTCCAGGCGGAAAGACCACGCACATTCTTGAAGTGGCGCCGAATGCAGACGTGATGGCCGTGGATGTGGATGAAAAGCGTTTGTCACGGGTCTACGACAACCTCAAGCGCTTGGGCATGAAAGCAACTGTAAAACAGGGTGATGGTCGATATCCACAGCAGTGGTGCGGCGAGCAGCAGTTCGATCGCATTCTGTTGGATGCGCCATGCTCCGCGACTGGGGTCATTCGCCGCCATCCGGATATCAAATGGTTACGCCGCGATCGGGATATTGCCGAACTGGCGCAGTTGCAGGCTGAAATTCTTGACGCGACTTGGTCACACCTCAAACCTGGCGGTACGCTGGTATATGCTACCTGTTCCATTCTGCCGGAAGAGAACCAACAGCAAATTGCAGCATTCTTGCAGCGCACTCCAGATGCTGTGCTCAGTGAAACGGGAACACCGGAACAACCAGGACAGCAGAATTTACCAGGTGCGGAAGAAGGCGATGGCTTCTTCTACGCTAAGCTAATCAAAAAGTGATGAGATAACGGGTCGCAACTGATGAAAATTATCATTCTGGGCGCCGGGCAAGTCGGCGGTACGCTGGCAGAAAACCTGGTCGGGGAAAATAACGACATCACAATTGTCGATACCAACGGCGAGCGCCTGCGCGGTCTACAGGATAAGTTCGACCTGCGTGTTGTTCAGGGCCACGCTTCCCATCCCCGTGTACTGCGTGAGGCGGGTGCCGATGATGCCGACATGCTGGTCGCCGTGACCAGTTCAGATGAAACCAACATGGTCGCCTGCCAGGTGGCCTACTCATTATTCAATACGCCAAACCGTATTGCGCGCATCCGCTCGCCAGATTATGTCCGCGACGCCGATAAACTTTTCCACAGCGATGCTGTGCCGATTGACCATCTGATCGCCCCCGAGCAATTAGTTATCGATAACATCTACCGCCTGATTGAGTATCCAGGTGCATTGCAGGTGGTGAACTTTGCTGAAGGAAAAGTCAGCCTGGCGGTGGTGAAAGCCTACTATGGTGGTCCGCTAGTCGGGAATGCGCTTTCGACTATGCGCGAGCATATGCCACACATTGACACCCGCGTCGCCGCCATTTTCCGCCACGACAGGCCAATTCGCCCGCAAGGTTCCACCATTGTGGAGGCTGGTGATGAAGTCTTCTTTATTGCCGCATCGCAGCATATCCGTGCGGTAATGAGTGAACTCCAGCGCCTGGAAAAACCCTATAAACGCATCATGCTGGTTGGCGGTGGGAATATCGGCGCAGGGCTAGCACGTCAGTTAGAAAAAGATTACAGCGTGAAGCTGATTGAACGTAATCAGCAACGTGCGGCAGAGCTAGCGGAAAAACTTCAGAACACCATAGTGTTCTTTGGTGATGCATCGGATCAAGAACTGCTGGCAGAAGAGCATATTGATCAGGTTGATCTGTTTATTGCCGTCACTAACGATGATGAAGCCAATATTATGTCAGCAATGCTCGCCAAGCGGATGGGCGCCAAAAAAGTTATGGTGCTGATTCAACGTCGGGCCTATGTCGATCTGGTGCAGGGCAGTGTTATCGATATTGCGATCTCCCCACAACAAGCGACAATCTCGGCATTATTAAGCCATGTACGTAAAGCCGATATTGTCGGCGTGTCCTCTTTACGCCGTGGGGTTGCCGAAGCGATTGAAGCGGTTGCACACGGTGACGAAAGCACTTCACGAGTCGTTGGTCGGGTTATAGATGAAATCAAGCTGCCGCCAGGCACAATCATTGGCGCGGTTGTCCGTGGAAATGACGTCATGATTGCCAATGACAATTTACGCATTGAGCAAGGCGATCACGTGATTATGTTCCTCACAGATAAAAAATATATTTCTGATGTAGAACGTCTGTTCCAACCAAGTCCTTTCTTCCTTTAATTCCCCCCAAGGCGCTCAACAGAGCGCCTTTTTCTATTAACCCTTTATTTATTAAGGGGTAATAAATACGTCCATATTTATTATCACCAATGGAAATTAGATAAACATTTGTTAAACTTATAAACGTCAGCTAGCACAAGGGAGAATAAAATGAGCATTATTAAAGAGTTTCGCGAATTCGCGATGCGGGGAAATGTTGTCGATTTAGCAGTGGGTGTCATTATTGGTGCAGCGTTTGGCAAGATTGTATCGTCTTTAGTGGCGGATATCATCATGCCACCGCTAGGGCTGTTAATTGGCGGGATTGATTTCAAACAGTTTGCAGTCACACTACGTGATGCGCAGGGAGACATCCCGGCAGTCGTCATGCACTACGGCGTTTTCATTCAGAATATTTTTGATTTTATTATCGTGGCGTTCGCTATCTTTATGGCTATTAAGCTAATGAACAAGCTGAACCGTAAACAAGAAGAACCGGCTGCTGCACCTCCAGCGCCAAGCAAAGAAGAAGTGCTGCTGTCAGAAATTCGTGACCTGCTGAAAGAACAAAACAACCGTTCTTAATCAGGCCGCTAAAAGTAGAAAGCCAGTGGTAAAAAAGCAATTTGCTTGTTTGCCACTGGCCTCCCAGTTACCTCTTTTTTCATATTTTGCCTTACGCAGATAACTTCCTTTCCCTTTCTTATTTTTCTCTACTCGCTGCTTGAACAGTGGGTCATGTAGCAGTGCCTCAATAGCATTATCGTTTATCTGGCCTTTGGTATGTTGATAGCGGCTCATCATTTTCTCCTCATGGATGGCGTATTCGGGGCGAGTGTAGATCCGAACAACGATAATTTCAACAGCCTTTAGGATGGGTATCAGCCCCCTGCTCCAGGGTTTCAAGTATGGAGCAATACACGCTACTGTGGGCAGTACCACAACATGCATCATTGAGTTTCTTCAACGAGCGCTGCATCGATTGCAGTTCTTCGATTCTGGACTCCACTTCACTTAGGCGAGCCTGAACAATACTCTTTGATTCCTGGCAGGTATGATGTTCTGGATCGACGCGGATCGACAATAATTCGCGGATCGCTTCCAGCGTAAAACCAAGCTGTCTGGCATAACGTATAAACTTCAGACGCTGAAGGTCATTTGCGGTATACAGTCTAAATCCACCTTCTGTCCGAACTTCATGATCCATCATCTGCTGCTTTTCGTAATAGCGAATAGTATCGGGCGTAACGCCTGCCAGCTTTGCCAACTCACCAATACGGTACATAATTATTCCTCATTCAAGTTGTTGAACAGTTTTTCCGCATACTCACCACGAAGAAAATCGGTACTTAACCCTGCCTGTCTGAGCTTAAGCTCTATCAATACTAACCGCTTACTCATTTCCTTATGCCGTTCATCGTCTTCCCGAATGCCTTTTAACAAGTCGAGCAATGCCACGGCCTCTTTCCGCTGTTCTAGCTCAGGAGGTAAACAGCCCGCATTTTTCAGCAAACGATAACCTGAGCGTAACTCTTCCGGCACAGCCGAATCATCATCTAGAAAAAGAGGTTTACCCTCACCGGCAAGATTATCAAATTCACCGTTACGCTGGGCATCCTTGATATGGCGTTCAGCCCATTGGTCCAATAGCCACATAAGGTAACTCCGAGAGTGAGCAAAAAGAGTACAGATATTGTAGAAAAATGAGGGAAGGGGAGATATAAAAAAACCCGCCGAAGCGGGTTTTTTTATTTTACTGCAAATTACTCTGCAGCTGCTTCTGCTTTCGGCTCAGCACGATCAACCAGCTCGATGTATGCCATCGGCGCGTTGTCGCCTGCACGGAAGCCACACTTCAGAATGCGAGTGTAACCACCGGCGCGGCTCGCGAAACGCGGGCCCAGCTCGTTAAACAGTTTTGCCACGATCTCGTTATCACGAGTGCGGGCGAATGCCAGACGACGATTAGCTACGCTATCAGTCTTGGCAAGAGTAATCAGCGGCTCAACTACGCGACGCAGTTCTTTCGCTTTAGGCAGGGTCGTCTTGATGATTTCATGACGAACCAGTGAACCTGCCATGTTGCGGAACATAGCCTGGCGATGGCTGCTGTTGCGGTTCAGTTGACGACCACTCTTACGATGGCGCATGACCTTATCCTTCTCAGTAAAACCTTAACCTGTGATCCGGTTACTCGTCAGCAATGCTTGCTGGCGGCCAGTTTTCCAGGCGCATGCCCAGAGACAGTCCGCGGGAAGCCAGCACGTCTTTAATCTCGGTAAGAGATTTTTTACCCAAGTTAGGCGTCTTAAGAAGCTCAACTTCGGTACGCTGTACCAGATCACCGATATAGTGGATAGCTTCTGCCTTAAGGCAGTTAGCAGAGCGGACAGTCAATTCCAGATCGTCAACAGGGCGCAGCAGGATCGGATCGAATTCTGGTTTCTCTTCTTTAACTTCTGGCTGACGTACATCACGTAAGTCAACAAAAGCTTCCAGTTGTTCAGCCAGAATGGTTGCCGCACGACGAATCGCCTCTTCAGGATCGATTGTGCCATTGGTTTCCATTTCGATGACCAGCTTGTCCAGGTCGGTACGCTGTTCTACACGCGCTGCTTCAACATTGTAGGCAATACGCTCTACAGGGCTGTAGCAGGCGTCGACCAACAGACGGCCGATCGGGCGCTCATCTTCTTCCGAATGAATTCGGGAAGAAGCCGGCACATAACCGCGACCGCGCTGAACTTTGATACGCATACTAATAGATGCATTCTCATCGGTCAGGTGGCAGATCACGTGCTGCGGCTTGACGATTTCGACATCCCCGTCATGGGTGATATCGGCTGCGGTCACAGGGCCAATGCCAGATTTATTCAAGGTAAGAATAACTTCATCTTTACCCTGAACTCTCACCGCCAGCCCTTTCAGGTTGAGCAGGATTTCAAGGATATCTTCCTGAACGCCTTCTTTGGTGCTGTACTCATGAAGTACACCATCAATCTCAACCTCGGTCACCGCGCAACCCGGCATCGATGAGAGCAGAATACGGCGCAGTGCGTTACCCAGAGTATGGCCAAAGCCACGCTCTAAAGGCTCAAGGGTCACCTTGGCGTGCGTCGAACTCACTTGCTCGATATCTACCAGGCGCGGTTTTAGAAACTCTGTCACAGAACCCTGCATTGTGTCCTCTCTTTGGTACTAAGCTTTACTTGGAGTAAAGCTCGACGATCAGGTGTTCGTTAATGTCCGCAGACAGATCAGAACGCTCAGGCTGACGCTTGAACGTGCCTTCCATCTTGCCAGCATCAACTTCCAGCCAGGTTGGCTTTTCACGCTGTTCAGCCAGCTCCAGAGCGGCTTTAACGCGAGATTGCTTTTTCGCTTTCTCACGGATGCTAACAACGTCATTCGCTTTAACCTGATAAGAAGCGATGTTAACAACACGACCGTTTACCATGATTGCTTTATGGCTAACCAGCTGACGTGCTTCTGCACGAGTAGCGCCAAAGCCCATACGGTATACTACGTTGTCCAGACGACCTTCCAGCAGAGCCAACAGGTTTTCACCAGTGTTGCCTTTCAGACGTGCTGCTTCTTTGTAATAGTTACGGAACTGACGCTCCAGCACGCCGTAGATACGACGAACTTTCTGCTTTTCACGCAACTGCACACCATAGTCAGACAGACGCGGTTTACGCGCACCGTGCTGGCCAGGAGCTTGTTCAATTTTACACTTGGTATCGATCGCGCGAACGCCAGACTTAAGGAATAAGTCGGTGCCCTCACGACGGCTCAGCTTGAGCTTAGGACCCAAATATCTTGCCATTTTCTTTCTCCAACAAACCTGGAAAACGTAGCGTTATACGCGACGTTTTTTCGGCGGACGACAACCGTTATGAGAGATCGGAGTCACATCAGTAATATTAGTGATGCGGAAACCAGCGGCGTTCAGAGCACGAATAGTAGATTCGCGGCCTGGACCCGGACCTTTAACCATAACTTCCAGATTCTTGATACCGTATTCTTTTACGGAATCAGCGCAACGCTCTGCTGCAACCTGAGCTGCGAACGGAGTGGATTTGCGAGAACCACGGAAACCGGAACCACCGGCTGTTGCCCAACCCAGCGCATTACCCTGACGATCGGTAATAGTCACGATGGTGTTGTTAAAAGAAGCATGGATATGAGCCACGCCGTCAGAGACTTGTTTTCTTACACGTTTACGTGCACGAATTGGTGCCTTTGCCATTATTCAATCACCCCGATTATTTCTTGATCGGTTTGCGCGGACCCTTACGGGTACGTGCGTTGGTCTTAGTACGCTGACCGCGCACTGGCAGACCACGACGATGACGCAAACCGCGATAGCAACCAAGATCCATAAGACGCTTGATGCTCATGCTAACTTCACGGCGCAGATCACCTTCAACGACAAATTTGGCAACTTCGTCACGCAGCGTGTCGATTTGTCCTTCAGACAGCTCACTGATCTTAACATTTTCAGCGATACCCGCTGCAGCCAGAATGGCCTTAGAACGGGTCTTACCGACGCCGTAGATCGAGGTTAACGCGATCACAGCATGTTTCTGATCAGGAATGTTAATGCCTGCTATACGGGCCACTATGCACTCCTACTATTTAATATGTACGCACCATGCTGAAAAGCCCGTTTTCAGGATACTCAAATGGAAACGCACAGACATACAAAAGATTGGCTGGCTAATCTAGCCAGCTCAACCCAACTTTGCAAGAAAAATATGCGAAAAAATCAGCCTTGGCGCTGTTTATGCTTCGGCTCGGCACTGCAAATCACACGGATGACACCATCACGCTTAACGATTTTGCAGTTACGGCATAATTTCTTGACGGAAGCACGAACTTTCATTTTTACTCTCCGTAACTTCTCGAGCGACCTTTTAGCGGCTATAGCCTTTCAGGTTCGCCTTCTTCAATGCAGACTCGTACTGACTCGACATCATCAGAGTTTGCACTTGAGCCATAAAGTCCATAATCACGACAACAACGATCAGTAACGATGTTCCACCGAAGTAGAACGGTACTTTCATTGCATCACGCATGAACTCCGGGATCAGGCAGATAAAAGTAATATACAATGCACCAACAAGAGTCAGGCGAGTCATTACTTTATCGATATACTTCGCCGTTTGCTCTCCCGGACGAATTCCTGGTACAAATGCACCGGACTTCTTCAGGTTATCTGCTGTTTCACGCGGGTTGAAAACCAACGCCGTGTAGAAGAAACAGAAGAAGATGATTGCAGACGCATAGAGTAACACATAAAGCGGTTGCCCAGGCTGCAAATACAGCGAAATTGTTGTCAGCCAGTTCCAACCGGTACCGCCCCCGAACCATGACGCGATGGTCGCCGGGAACAGAATAATACTGGAAGCGAAGATTGCCGGGATTACCCCTGCCATATTCACTTTCAGCGGTAAATGTGTGCTCTGTGCAGCATAGACACGACGACCTTGCTGACGTTTAGCGTAGTTTACCACAATGCGGCGTTGACCACGCTCAACGAATACAACAAAGAACGTCACTGCAAACACTAATACTGCAACCAACAGCAACAGGAGGAAGTGCAGGTCGCCTTGACGCGCTTGCTCGATAGTATGGGCAATGGCTGGCGGGAGTCCCGCAACGATACCAGCGAAGATAATGATTGAGATACCGTTACCGATACCGCGTTCAGTAATCTGTTCGCCGAGCCACATCAGGAACATTGTCCCTGTAACCAGACTCACAACAGCGGTGAAATAGAATGCAAAGCCTGGATTAATTACCAGGCCCTGCATACCAGGCATATTCGGTAAACCGGTAGCAATACCGATCGACTGGAATATCGCCAGCACCAGAGTGCCGTAACGGGTGTACTGGCTAATCTTACGACGACCAGACTCCCCTTCTTTCTTGATTTCTGCCAGCGTTGGGTGAACCACCGTCAGCAGCTGGATAATAATCGATGCCGAAATATACGGCATTATACCCAGGGCAAAGATTGAAGCACGGCTGAGAGCACCACCAGAGAACATGTTGAACATTTCAATGATGGTGCCTCGCTGTTGCTCAAGCAGTTTGGCAAGTACAGCGGCATCAATACCAGGGATCGGAATAAAAGAGCCAATACGGAACACAATAAGCGCACCGATTACAAACAACAGTCTGCGTTTCAGCTCGCCTAAGCCACCTTTGGCACTTTGAAAATCTAATCCCGGTTGTTTAGCCATCTGCTACTTATTCCTCGATTTTACCGCCAGCAGCTTCGATAGCAGCACGAGCGCCTTTAGTCACGCGCAGGCCACGAACAGTTACCGGAGTAGAAACTTCGCCAGCCAGGATCACTTTCGCGAACTCGATCTGGACACCGATAATGTTAGCTGCTTTCAGCGTGCTCAGGTCAACAATACCGCCTTCCACTTTCGCCAGGTCAGACAGACGGATTTCCGCTGTGATCGCTGCTTTGCGAGAAGTGAAGCCGAATTTCGGCAGACGACGGTACAGAGGCATCTGACCACCCTCGAAACCACGACGTACGCCACCGCCAGAACGAGACTTCTGACCTTTGTGACCACGACCGCCGGTTTTACCGAGGCCAGAACCGATACCACGACCCAGACGTTTACCCGCCTGTTTTGAACCTTCGGCCGGAGACAGAGTATTTAAACGCATCTCTTACTCCTCAACTTTAACCATGAAGTAAACCGCGTTGACCATACCACGTACAGCAGGAGTATCCTCGCGCTCTACGGTGTGGCCAATACGACGCAGACCCAAGCCAAGCAGCGTTGCCTTGTGTTTCGGCAGACGACCGATTGCACTGCGGGTTTGAGTAATTTTAATAGTCTTTGCCATGGTTTATTTCCCCAGAATTTCTTCAACGGATTTACCACGCTTGGCAGCGACCATTTCTGGAGATTTCATATTTTCCAGGCCATCAATAGTTGCACGAACCACGTTAATCGGGTTGGTGGAACCATATGCTTTAGCCAGAACGTTACGAACCCCAGCGACTTCCAGAACGGCGCGCATTGCACCACCGGCAATGATACCGGTACCTTCGGAAGCCGGCTGCATGAATACACGAGAACCCGTGTGAGTACCCTTAACAGGGTGCTGCAGGGTGCCGGTATTCAGCGCGACGTTAATCATATTGCGACGGGCTTTTTCCATCGCTTTCTGGATCGCTGCTGGAACTTCACGCGCTTTACCGTAACCAAAACCAACGCGACCGTTACCATCACCAACTACAGTCAGAGCTGTGAAGGAGAAAATACGACCACCTTTAACGGTTTTAGATACGCGGTTAACCGCGATCAGCTTTTCCTGCAGTTCGCCAGCTTGTTTTTCGATGTGAGCCATCTTACACCTCTACCTTAGAACTGAAGGCCAGCTTCACGGGCAGCATCTGCCAGTGCCTGGACACGACCATGATATTGGAACCCGGAACGGTCAAAGGACACATCTTTGATGCCTTTTTCCAGAGCGCGTTCAGCGACAGCTTTACCCACAGCTGCTGCGGCGTCTTTGTTACCGGTGTACTTCAGTTGTTCAGCGATAGCTTTTTCTACAGTAGAAGCAGCTACCAGAACTTCAGAACCGTTCGGTGCAATTACCTGTGCGTAAATATGACGCGGGGTACGATGTACCACCAGGCGAGTTGCACCCAGCTCCTGGAGCTTGCGGCGTGCGCGGGTCGCACGACGGATACGAGCAGATTTCTTATCCATAGTGTTACCTTACTTCTTCTTAGCCTCTTTGGTACGCACGACTTCGTCGGCGTAACGAACACCCTTGCCTTTGTAAGGCTCAGGACGACGGTAGGCGCGCAGATCCGCTGCAACCTGGCCGATCACCTGCTTATCAGCGCCTTTCAGCACGATTTCAGTCTGAGTCGGACATTCAGCAGTAATACCTGCAGGCAGCTGATGGTCAACTGGGTGAGAGAAACCTAAAGACAGGTTTACTACATTCCCTTTAACCGCTGCACGATAACCTACACCAACCAGCTGCAGCTTCTTAGTGAAGCCTTCGGTAACACCGATAACCATTGAGTTCAGCAGGGCACGCGCGGTACCAGCCTGAGCCCAACCGTCTGCGTAACCATCACGCGGACCGAAGGTCAGAGCATTATCTGCATGTTTAACTTCAACAGCATCGTTGAGAGTACGAGTCAGCTCGCCGTTTTTACCTTTGATCGTAATAACCTGACCGTTGATTTTTACATCAACGCCGGCAGGAACAACGACCGGTGCTTTAGCAACACGAGACATTTTTTCCTCCGATTAGGCTACGTAGCAGATAATTTCGCCACCAAGACCAGCTTGGCGCGCTGCACGATCAGTCATAACACCTTTAGAGGTAGAAATAACTGCGATACCCATGCCGGCCATAACTTTTGGCAGCTCATCTTTTTTCTTATAGATGCGCAGACCTGGGCGGCTGACACGCTGAATGCTTTCTACAACAGCTTTACCCTGGAAGTACTTAAGAGTTACTTCCAGTTCCGGCTTGGTGTCGCCTTCAACTTTAAAATCTTCAATAAAACCTTCTTCCTTCAGCACGTTGGCAATTGCCACTTTCAGCTTGGAGGAAGGCATGGTGACCGCAGCTTTATTCGCGGCCTGACCGTTACGG
>JBOFJM010000824.1:0-2435 GCA_051656825.1 Kluyvera sp. | reverse complement strand
AACGAGACTGTATTAATCAACAATGCGTTTTATCCAATGGGTACAATAGTCGTGGTCTTTTTTATGAAGTAATGGCTAAGCGCTAACACATCAGGTAATCTGCGCGCTTCGCGCAGCGCAGGTGGAGAAAAACATGAGCGACGAACTGAAAAACAAAAACGGCAAGGTCAAAGTGATGTACGTCCGCAGTGACGATGACTCGGACAAACGCACCCAAAATCCACGTACCGGCAAAGGTGGTGGTCGCCCCGGTACATCCCGTGCCGAAGGTGGTCGTCGTCCTGCCCGTGAAGAGAGAAACGGCGCGAACAGCGATCGTGGGCGTGAACGTGGCCGCGACCGCGATCGTAGCCGCGATACCGGGCGCGACAGCTCACCATGGCGTACCGTCTCCCGTGCACCGGGCGACGAAACCGAAGTGAAGCCAGACCACGGCGGCATTAGCGGTAAAAGTTTTATCGACCCAGAAGTATTGCGCCGTCAGCGCGCAGAAGAAACCCGTGTCTACGGTGAAAATGCTTGCCAGGCCCTGTTCCAGAGCCGCCCGGATGCTATCGTCCGTGCCTGGTTCTTGCAGAGCGTTACGCCACGCTTTAAAGAAGCGCTGCGCTGGATGGCGGCTAACCGTAAAGCCTATCACGTGGTTGATGAGGCCGAGTTGGCGAAAGCCTCTGGTACGGAACACCACGGCGGCGTTTGCTTCCTGATTAAAAAGCGTAACGGCACAACCGTTCAGCAGTGGGTCGCAAACAGCGGTGAAGATGATTGCGTACTGGCACTGGAAGACGCCGGCAACCCGCATAACCTCGGCGCGATGATCCGTAGCTGTGCGCACTTTGGCGTAAAAGGTGTGGTATTGCAGGACGCTGCGCTGGTGGAATCCGGTGCCGCTATCCGTACTGCAGAAGGTGGCGCTGAGCATGTGCAACCCATTACCGGCGACAGCTTTATCGAAGCCTTAGAACAGTTCCGCGATGCGGGTTATGCCATTGTGACAACCAGCAACACCGGTGGTACTCCGCTGTTTAAAGCAGAGTTGCCGAAGAAAATGGTTCTGGCGCTGGGTCAGGAACGTGATGGCGTGGCGCAATCCGCCGCTTCTATTGCTGATATGAGCGTGTCGATTGACGGAACCCGTGCGGTAGAAGGCCTGAACGTCTCTGTGGCGACAGGTGTGCTGCTGGCCGAATGGTGGCGTCAGCATAAAGCGTAATATCGCAGGCCAAAAAAACCGGTAGAGGCTCTACCGGTTTTTTTATGTCTGAAGTATTTCAACGACGACGGTCGGCCTGATAAACGGCTATTCCGGCAATACCGGCATCCAGTCAATAGGCTTCTCTCCACGTTGCTCCAGCCATTGGTTTGCCTGCACAAAATGGTTACTGCCAAAGAACCCACGATGCGCCGACAGCGGCGACGGGTGAGGGGCTTTCAATACATGATGGCGCTGGGTATCAATAATGGCCCCTTTCTTCTGCGCGTGTGACCCCCACAGTAAAAAGACCACGCCTTCGCGATGCTCGTTAATCAGAGCAATCACTTTATCGGTAAAGGTTTCCCAGCCCAGGCTGGCGTGCGAGTGCGCCTGTCCGGCACGAACGGTTAACACCGTGTTGAGCAGTAACACACCCTGTCGCGCCCAGCTTTCCAGATAACCGTGCGTTGGGCGAGTAAAACCGGGGATGGTCGCTTCCAGCTCTTTATACATGTTCAATAATGATGGCGGCGTGGCAATACCCGGCTGGACGGAGAACGCCAGCCCGTGCGCCTGATTTGGGCCGTGGTACGGATCTTGACCCAGAATCACCACTTTAACATCGCTGAGCTCGGTAAAACGAAAGGCGTTAAACACATCTTTCTGCGGCGGATAAATCGTCACGCCAGACTGACGCTCGCTGGCGACTGTCGCCAGGGTGTTCACAAAGTAAGGTTGCTGTTTTTCAGCGGCCAGCACGTCGTGCCAGGTTAAAGGGGTTGTCATCTCGCTCTCCTGCGAATCTCTATGCGCATAGCTTAACTGCTTCTTTCGTCATCACAAAATCGGATGGCGGCCAGCGAGGGGATGAGAGTAAAAAAAGTTGAAAATTTACAGAATTATTTTGCGATGGCACGATGCGTAACTTGATGCAAAACAAGTATTTTCCCTCATTACCACTTTCGTGGTGTGGTTTTTGTTGATTTAAATCAAAGAATCAAGGGTGTTCGAGGGGTATATATACACTCAAGCAACAATGGTTTTACCAATTGGCCGCGATACGGTCGGTTAAAAATGAATATTAAAGAGCCTAGGGAGGCATCAAATGATTACAGGTATCCAGATTACTAAAGCTGCTAAAAATGACCTGCTGAACTCTTTCTGGCTGCTCGACAGCGAGAAAGGCGAAGCACGTTGCCTGTGCGCGAAAGCGGGTTATGCGGAAGATGAAGTGGTAGCG
>JBOFJM010000823.1:0-1730 GCA_051656825.1 Kluyvera sp. | reverse complement strand
CTGCGCGAGTTCAAGGCGCCCCCCGCCCTGCTCGGCTTTGGCATCAGCGAACCGGCTCAGGTGCGTGAAGCGATTGCCGCTGGCGCCGCCGGTGCCATCTCCGGCTCCGCCGTGGTGAAGATCATCGAGACCCACCACCAGAATCCGGAGCACATGCTGACCCGCCTGAAAGAGTTTGTGGAAGGGATGAAGGCTGCGACCAATAGATAAAGTCGGATATGGGGTCGGCTGTTTGTGGCCCTGAGTTATCAGTTCACATAACCACGCCATAACCATGAGAAAGGGAGCCAGACCGGCTCCCTTTTCTTTTACACCCTCTCCCCTTGGGAGAGGGTTGGGGTGAGGGGAAGCTACGGCAACCGAATTTGCTCAAATTGAATGCTACTGATGACTAATTTATTGATCCAACACAGATTCCCGCCAAAACACGCTTCTCAACGCACTACCCTCCCCCTTAAGATACCCGAATGACAATCAACCTCTCGGAAGAACGCCATGACAGCGATTGTTGCTTTCTCGCAGGTTAAAAGCAGCAAACTGGGAGCTGTCACTCAGGGGCGGTAGCGTGGTTTTTGTAGGTTGACGCAGCGTGTAACAAAGCCCAACAGGCGAGCATTATTACGCCAACCGGTTCGGGGTAAACAAGGATGTGGCAGACCCGTAAACCAGATCTACAGATATATTCGCGGTAAACGTTGGGCTTCACTTCGTTCAGCACCAACCTACGATTTTTAACCCAATATATGACATAATTAAAAAGAGTTGAATAAACAATGTGGTATTTAGATTGGCAATTTTGGTCAACAGCAATCGCGTTTCTAGCATTAGCCCTATCGCAAATGCCTCCTTTGAAGTCGCTATTGAAAAGAGGTAAAGTTGAAATAAAGAAGCATACGATGATTTTGGTACATCATTCCATTGGAACCCCAAACGTTAATATATTTGTAAGTTTAAAAAACATTGGTGGTAGAGATTTAAATGTAGATGCATTACAGGTTCAATTAACAAGAGATGGAACTGAACTCCCTTTACTAATCGCGACAGGTTATTTCGCTGATTTTAATTCTCAAGCAATGACAATGTTTACACCTTTAGAACTAGGTTCAGGGCAAGCTTGGGCACATACAGTAAATTTCCATGCTAAGTGGAATCGTACACAGCAGCAAAAATTTCGAGCTATATCTTCTAAAGTTCGAGATACTATAAATGAGAAGTTAAAACAGGGTCCACTGCCTAACGGTGAGTTACATGAAGCAAACTTAGAGCAGGTAGAGGAAATTCACAGCCAGTTTATGAATAACTTCAAGTGGCTACCTGGTGAGTATAGTGGACTCCTTAACGTCTTTGACTCAAACAATAAAATCATAATGACAGATGAATTTAAGTTTACGATTTTTGAAAGTGAATCGAATGAACTTAAGGCAGGAGTGGATGATTATAGGTATGGATATGGCATATACTTACCAATTTCTCAAAAACAGCAGGGAATATGGATAGAACTCGTGAGATAAATATTTATCACAAGCGCTTGAAGACGGATTCGCAACGCTTGGCGGTTTTAGTTTTAATTGGATTTTTGTTTACGGTGCAATAATTGAGTGTTGTGGTAGCGTTGCTCACCATTTAAGTGGGCGTTAGGTTTATGGAAATCAGGACATCCACCTTTCTGAGCAAGACGCTGTATAGTCAGCACACAAAAAGGGGGGGGGCCTAAATAGCTCCCGCAACAC
>JBOFJM010000822.1:0-1507 GCA_051656825.1 Kluyvera sp. | reverse complement strand
AGGTTATCGCGGTCAAAACCGTCACCGCGCGACGTGGGCGGCTGATAAATTGAGGTGAAGACTTCCGGCGGAATTTCATTTTTTAGTGGTGCCAGCAGCGACAGCTCATCGGCGTCCGGGTAGTCCCGCGCGGCGTATTCGGTGTTCTGGAAATAGCTGTTAGCACGGCTATAAGCGTTATAAAACAGTGCCTTGTTCATCCATTCAAAATCAAACGCCATGCCGACCGCCTGGCGCACCCGGCGATCGGCAAAGACCGGGCGTTGGATGTTAAACGCTAGCCAGCGGGTATCCTGCGCCGCGCTATTTTTGTGTTCTGTTTTGACGATAAAACCCTGGTTAAAGTTTTTGCCGAGATAACGCGTGGCCCAGTTCTTGGCGCTGTTTTCCCTGCGCAGGTCAAATGCGCCTGCCTTAAAGGCCTCGAAGGCGACATTATCATCAAGGTAATAGTCAAAGCGCAGGCTGTCGAAGTTCCAACGCCCACGGTTGACCGGCAAATCTGCCGCCCAGTAATCTTTCACTCGCGAGTAGACAATGTATTGCCCCATTTTCCAGCTGCTGATTCGGTACGGGCCGCTTGCCAGCGGCGGTGTCGCTAATGGCTCGCTGAGTTTATGTTTTTGCCAGAACGCTTGCGGCAGAATCGGCAGGGTAAACAGCCCCAGCAGGTCTTCTTTACCGGGCTTTGCCAGCACAATGCGCACGGTGAGCTGGGCAATAGCCGTGACCGTGCTGCCTTGATAAATCAAGCGAAATTGTGGGACGCCCTCGGTCATAAACTTCTCAAAGGTGAAGGCGACGTCGCGGGCGGTGATGGGGCTACCATCGTGAAAACGGGCACGGGGGTTAAGCGTGATTTCCATCCACGAATAATCATCGGCATAGCGCGCGCTTTCCGCGATCAGCGGGTAGTAACTGCCGGATTCATCGTCAGAGGTAGTAAACAGCGCATCGTATAAGGATTCGGTACGAACCGCCGCATTGCCGCGCAGGGCGTAGCGGTTGAAGTTGTCGAATGTTCCCAGCGCCGACAGCGTGATGTTGCCGCCTTTGGGGGCGGCAGGGTTGGCATAGTCAAAGTGGTCAAAGTTGACGGCGTATTTCGGCGCGCCAATCACCGCGAAGGCGGTGCTTTCTTTAACGGTCTGCGCGTACAGGGGCAGGCTGAACAGCATCAGCAGGGCAATATAGATACGTGCTATGCTCAAGACAAAATAACCCCACATTGAAAAGTGTTGATTAGGTTCTGTTTTTTATCATGGAATGTCAAATGAGCGTCAGGCACTGGTGAAATATTTTGCCGGTTTATCGTGCTCAGCAACCAGCTCTTTCAGCGTCAGTGGGCGGCTTATCAGGTAACCCTGAAGGTAATCGACGTGATGAGCGCGTAGCCACGCTGCCTGCTCCTCGGTTTCTACCCCTTCGGCAACCGTCACCAGGTTTAGCCGTTGAGTGAGAGTCAGTACCGCGTCCAGCACTGGCGAGGTAATGGTTTCACGACCAA
>JBOFJM010000821.1:0-4561 GCA_051656825.1 Kluyvera sp. | reverse complement strand
GGAACCAACCCAGGCCAGGTGATTTCGGTCAATGACAGCATTCCTGACCCCGCCTCGTTTAACGACCCTGTGGAACGCGCGAGCGCCGAGAAAGCGCTGGCCTATATGGGCCTGAAGCCAGGCATCCCGCTGACCGACGTGGCGATCGACAAAGTGTTTATCGGATCTTGCACTAACTCGCGGATCGAAGATTTACGTGCAGCGGCGGAAATCGCCAAAGGGCGCAAAGTCGCACCCGGCGTTCAAGCGCTGGTGGTGCCAGGCTCTGGCCCCGTAAAAGCGCAGGCTGAAGCGGAAGGTCTGGATAAGATCTTTATCGAAGCCGGTTTTGAATGGCGTCTGCCAGGTTGCTCGATGTGTCTGGCGATGAACAACGATCGCCTGAACCCAGGGGAGCGCTGCGCATCCACCAGCAACCGTAACTTTGAAGGCCGTCAGGGCCGTGGCGGGCGCACCCATCTGGTCAGCCCGGCAATGGCCGCCGCCGCCGCCGTTAGCGGCCATTTCGCCGATATTCGCAGCATCAAATAAGGAAACCATCATGGCAGAAAAATTTACCCAACATACTGGCCTGGTGGTTCCGCTGGATGCCGCAAACATCGACACCGATGCCATCATTCCTAAACAGTTTTTGCAAAAAGTGACCCGCACTGGCTTTGGCGCGCACCTGTTTAACGACTGGCGTTTCCTTGACGATAAAGGCGAGCAGCCAAACCCTGAGTTTGTGCTCAACTTCCCAGAGTACAAAGGGGCGTCTATTTTGCTGGCGCGGGAAAACTTTGGCTGTGGTTCTTCGCGTGAACACGCGCCGTGGGCGCTGACCGACTACGGTTTCAAAGTGGTGATTGCCCCCAGTTTCGCCGATATCTTCTATGGCAACAGTTTCAACAACCAACTGCTGCCGGTGAAATTAAGCGATAAAGAGGTGGATGAGCTGTTCGACATCGTACTGGCGAATCCGGGGATTCAGTTTGAAGTAGACCTGGAAGCGCAGGTGGTGAAAGCGGGCGATAAATCATACAGCTTCAAGATTGATGACTTCCGCCGCCACTGTATGCTCAACGGCCTCGACAGCATCGGCCTGACCTTACAGCATGAAGACGCCATCTCCGCTTACGAGAATCAGCAACCAGCGTTTATGCGCTAACGGTTCCACCGTCGCAATTCCCCAACCCGATCATTCGATCGGGTTTTTTATTGCCCTCTCCCTGAGCACCCCATTAAACCAACCGCTAATTAACATCAAATTTGCGAGTACAGTCGGTGATTCATGTAACGCAACAACATGTGAACTGGCTTACATTCTTGAACTCCATCACACTTTATAGTGAGCGCCATCATTATCAGGAGCGGTTTAATCACCATGGCATCCCTCAAAGACGTAGCCAAAAAAGCAGACGTATCCACCGCTACCGTGTCCAGGGTTCTCAATAATCACCCAAGTGTGATCCCTGAAACGCGTAAGGCGGTACGTGATGCGATGGATTATCTTTGCTACGTGCCAAGTAAAAGCGCCGTTCAGTTGAGCGGCAAATGCTCCGGGCTGATTGGCGTGGTGCTGCCCAATTTGGTTAATCCTCACTTTTGTGAACTGCTGGCAACCTTTGAGGAAGAGGCGCGCTATATTGGCAAATCGGTGATTGTGAAAACGCATCAGAACCAGCCATTGCAGGATAAACAACTGCTTCACACGTTAGTGGGCATGGGCGTTGATAGCTTATTGTGGGTACCAACCGAAGCGGAGCGCGAGCTTTCGGAGTGGTTAACGGTTACCAATATTCCGCTAGCCGTGGTCACGCAGGTATCGCGTTTTTTTAACTCGGTTTCTATCAACCAGAGCAAAGGCGCAGAAAGCATTGCCGAACATTTTATCCAGACTGGGCATACCTCATTTGGTTTTATTGCCCAGGATGGCGTCGATAATCGTAAGGTTTCCTCCTACACCAAAAAGATTGCCAGTCATGGCCTGGCCGTTGCCAGCGATAACCAGTTCTGGATACCGAAAGGCGAAGGGGAAAAAATTGTCGAACATATTAATACCCTTGACGTCATCATTGAAAAACTGACCGAACAATATAAAACGTGCTCATGCCTGTTAATCTATAACGATGTCGCCGCCAATTATATTATTGACGGTCTGAAGGCAAAAGGGATTGCCGTGCCACAAGATATTGCTATTGCAAGTTTCGACAACACACTATTAGCGCAAACAAAAAAGATCACCAGCATCGCCCAACCGATTAATGAAATTGCCCATTTAGCGTTTCAAATGGTGAACCATAAAAAACAGCAAGATAATATCGAAATGTACGAAATAACCTCTCGACTCATTATCCGCGAGAGCAGCGTTAATATTAATGTCACAACACTTTAAATCAATTCAATAACGAGAACGGTGTAATTTATTACGTCAGGTATTTCCTACAGTAAAAAATATTTTTGGCATCACCGGTCATCACGACCCGTGTCATCTATTTATCACTGCGCTTGCGCGCAATAACGAGGTGTGTACTTATGCATACTGAAATACCGGGGCGGCGAGACCCTTACGAAAAAATCAGCCTGAAAGAGAAAATTGGCTACGGCATGGGTGATGCCGGATCAGGGATGATCTGGAGCGTACTGGCGCTCTACCTGACCTGGTTTTATACCGATGTTTACGGGCTAGATGCGGGCTTAGTGGGCACGCTGTTCCTGGTCATTCGTATTTTCGATGCCTTTAGCGACCCGGCGATGGGGGCCATTTGCGACCGCACCCGAACCCGTTGGGGGAAATTCCGCCCGTGGCTGCTGTGGATGGCATTCCCGTTTGGCCTGTGTGCCGTGCTGATGTTTACCACCCCAGATTTAAGCATGAATGGCAAAATTATTTACGCCTGGGTTACGTATCTGATCATGTCATTAATCTATACCGCCATTAATATTCCCTATTGTTCAGTCGGCGGCGTTATTACGCTCAACCAAAAAGAACGGATGGGCTGTCTGTCCTGGCGTTTTTTCCTCAATGGCCTGGCGACCTTAATTATTTCCTCCTCAATTTTGCCGTTAACCGACTGGCTGGGTAATGGCGATCGCGCCTCTGGTTTTCAAATGACCATGATGATCATGGGCGGTGCGGCCACCTTAATGTTCCTGTTCTGCTTCTCCAGTATAAAAGAACGCGTGGTTTCAATTCGAGAAAATGAATCGTTATTGAAAGATCTAAAAGATATTACGAAAAACGAACAATGGTTATTAATGATTTCCATTACCTTCCTTAACGTGTTCCCCGCGTTTATTCGCGGCGGCGTCACCATTTATTAAAGCCTCCGTTGGCTTTATTACCTTCTTTATGGCGCTCGGCGTGGCCTGCAATATGTTAGGCAGCGTGATTGCGAAACCGCTGACCGACCGTTTTGACAAACTGGTACTGTTCCGCGTTATCAATATTATTCTCGGCATTCTGTCGCTGGCACTGTGGTTTGTTGACCCAACATCGCTGACGCCGCTGCTGGCGCTGTTTATCGTCATTAATATTCTGCACCTGGTCCAGTCTGGCCCTATCCTGTGGGCGATGATGTCCGACGTTGACGACTACGGCGACTGGAAGTTCGGTAAACGCCTGACCGGCATCTCCTTCGCAGGCAACCTGTTTATGCTCAAAATGGGGCTGGCGGTTGCAGGGGCAATTGTCGCGTGGATCCTGGCCTACACCGGCTATATTGCCAACAAGCCACAGCAGAACCCTGAAACCATTAACGGCATCGTCATGATGTTCTCACTGCTGCCGATGGTGAGCTACTTCATCAGCGCGTTTATGGTGCGCTACTTCAAGCTCAACAACGCCTTCCTCGAAAAAATCAAATCAGACCTCGCTAAACGTGAACTGGAAAAAGGTCGTCAACACTCACAGGAGCTTCATGATGTCCCTGTCGTTTAATATCAAACGCGGTCAGCGCCTCGATCTGTGGCTTAAAGAGACTCAGCCATCAGCGCAACCGCTGTTTACTGTCAACGTTAACGGTAAGACTGAGTTTAAAATTCAGCAGGCGCCGCGCTACTACCAATATTTTATCTGGACGGCCTGGCAGGACGGCATCGCTACGCTTGAGTGGTTATCAGAGCACAGTGAAATCTCACTGTGCTACACCTGGCATCCAGACTCCTTACCCACTGATGGCGTCACGTTTATCGCCACGCAGCCGGATGAGTTCCGTCTGCTGAGCGCCGCCTGTCTCGCCGACTGGTATCAGCAAGAGCCGCTGCGCCCCGCGCTGCACTTCTCACCGCGCACCGGTTGGATGAACGATCCTAATGGCCTGCACTATAAGAACGGCGAATGGCATCTGTTTTACCAGTACCATCCGCATTCAACGCAATGGGGGCCGATGCACTGGAATCATGCCGTTAGCCACGATCTCTATCACTGGCGGCACTACCCTATTTTCCTCCAGCCGGAGCAAAACCTGGCTGCGCTGGGGGCGACGGGCGGCGCATTTTCCGGCAGCGCGTATACCGACAAACAAGGGCAAACCCGCTTCTGGTATACCGAACGGCTTCCGGCCTACGACCTGTATCGCGG
>JBOFJM010000820.1:0-2123 GCA_051656825.1 Kluyvera sp. | reverse complement strand
GGGCGTTTTTGTCTGGTTTGAATTTCATGAATGGTCAATAATGCAGCCCAGGAAACTCAACACAAACAAGTGATTAGAGGGATGAAAAAGACAATCTTTGCATTGGCGCTGGGCACTTTTGGCCTGGGAATGGCGGAATTTGGCATTATGGGTGTGCTACCGGAACTGGCGCATGACGTGGGGATTTCGATCCCTGCGGCGGGGAATATGATCTCCTGGTATGCCTTTGGCGTGGTGATTGGCGCGCCGATCATTGCGTTGTTCTCTACGCGTTTTTCACTGAAATCGATAATGCTGCTGTTGGCGGTGCTGTGTATTGTCGGTAACGCGATTTTTACGCTCTCTTCGGGTTATGTGATGCTGGCCATTGGGCGGCTGGTGTCTGGCTTTCCGCATGGCGCGTTCTTTGGCGTTGGGGCGATTATTCTGTCTAAAATTGCGCCGCCAGGACGAGTGACGGCGGCGGTTGCCGGCATGATCGCCGGGATGACGGTCGCCAATCTGGTGGGGGTTCCTGCCGGTACGTGGCTGGGTCATCAGTTCAGCTGGCGTTATACCTTTCTGGCGATTGCGCTGTTTGATGTGGCGGTGCTGCTGGCGATTATCGGCTGGGTTCCAACGCTGTTTGATAAATCCGACGCTCGTCTGCGCGAGCAGTTTCATTTCCTCAAAAGCCCAGCGCCGTGGCTGATTTTTGCCGCCACGATGTTTGGTAACGCGGGGGTGTTTGCCTGGTTCAGCTATATCAAGCCGTTTATGATGAATGTCTCTGGTTTTTCTGAAAGCGCAATGATGTTCATTATGATGCTGGTGGGTTTAGGAATGGTGCTGGGTAATATGCTGAGCGGTAAAATTTCCGGCCGCTATAGCCCTCTGCGCATTGCCGCCACTACCGATTTGGTGATTGTGGTGGTTCTGCTGCTGCTTTTCCTGCTTGGCGGAATGAAAATGGCGTCGCTAACGCTGGCGTTTATCTGCTGCGCAGGGCTGTCTGCACCGTTGCAAATCCTGTTGTTACAAAACGCGAAGGGCGGTGAAATGCTGGGAGCGGCAGGGGGGCAAATTGCGTTTAACCTGGGCAGCGCGATTGGCGCGTTCTGCGGGGGGATGATGATTACGCTCAACTTTGGCTGGAATGCGGTTGCGTTACCGGCGGCGGCGCTGTCGTTTCTAGCGATGTCATCACTGCTGATCTACGCCCGTTATCAACAACGTCATGCGCTGGCTTAAAGCCTGAGAGCTGGTGGTGCAGCCTCTCCCAGGCAGGAGAGGCTGAAAAGATTAATGGCGCAGGTCGATAACCATACGGCCACGAATCTGGCCTTGTTCCATCTCTTTAAAGATAGCGTTGATGTCGCCTAATGGACGCATCGTCACTTTCGGAACGACTTTACCTTCTGCCGCGAACTGGAAGGCTTCAGTCAGATCCTGACGTGTACCGACCAGAGAACCGACCACTTCGATACCGTCCAGAACCAGACGAGGAATGTCGAGGCTCATCGCTTCTGGCGGCAGGCCAACGGCCACAACGCGGCCACCGGCACGCACAGCATCAACGGCAGAGTTAAATGCCGCTTTAGCAACTGCCGTTACAACCGCAGCATGTGCGCCACCGGTTTTTTCCTGCACGATTTTCGCCGCATCTTCGTTGCGTGAGTTGATGGTCAGGTCTGCACCCATCTCTTCTGCCAGTTTTAGCTGTGCGTCGTTAACGTCCAGCGCGATAACTTTGGCGTTAAACACGTTTTTGGCGTATTGCAGCGCCAGGTTACCCAGGCCGCCGAGGCCGTAGATAGCAATCCATTGGCCTGGTTTAATGTGCGATACTTTTACCGCTTTATAAGTGGTTACGCCCGCGCAGGTGATGCTGCTCGCGGCGGCAGATTCCAGGCCGTCCGGCACTTTTACCGAGTAGTCGGCGGTGACGATGCACTCTTCTGCCATGCCGCCATCAACGCTATAACCGGCGTTTTTGACCGAGCGACACAGCGTTTCGTTGCCGCTGTTACAGTAGTCGCAGTGACCACAACCCTGGAAGAACCACGCCACGCTTGCACGGTCGCCGGGTTTCAGAGAGGTGACGCCAGGGCCGACTTCTTTAACAATCCCAATCCCTTCATGGC
>JBOFJM010000819.1:0-1550 GCA_051656825.1 Kluyvera sp. | reverse complement strand
TCCGTCACTTCGGACGCAATAGGCAGGAAGGTAACCTGGTTAATGACGGTTTTAGCGTTATTCCAGTAAGTTGGGCTACGCTCAAGAACAATACGCTCGTTCACTACCCAGTCTTTTAATTTATAGGCACCGTTGGTAACGATATTGCTCGGTTGAGTCCACTTCTCACCATATTTTTCAATAGCCGCTTTTGGCACTGGCGAAGTGGATGGGTGTACCAGCAGTTTGAAGAAATAAGGCACTGGCTCACTTAAAGTGACCTCTAAGGTGTGATCGTCAACCGCTTTTACCCCGAGATCGGTAATTGGTTTTTTGCCTTCGAGGATTTCATCAATATTAGCGACGTGACCATATTGCAGGTAGCTCGCATACGGAGATGCCGTTTTCGGATCAATCGAACGCTGCCAGCTATAAACAAAATCTTGTGCCGTCACTGGCGAACCATCAGACCACTTTGCGTCTTTGCGCAGATGGAAAGTCCACACTTTGGAATCTTTATTATCCCAGGACTCCGCAACGCCCGGCGCCGGATGGCCGTCAAGGTCGCTAACCAGTAATCCTTCGAACAAGTCACGGCTAATATTGGATTCCGGCACACCTTCAATTTTATGCGGATCGAGAGATTGCACTTCAGAACTGTTATTACGAACCAGCGTTTGTTTATCCGCTAGCTGCACGCCTGCCGGAACATCGGCAGCCATAGCAACGTTCCCTGCGATCAGCGCAGTGAGAATCCCAGCCGCAACCAGGCTTTTTTTTGTGATGATGGACATTGTGTTGATACTCCGTTCATTATTATTACTGACTTTCGTCAGCCTGTTAGTACCCGTTCGGGTCCCTGTACAGCGCAGGAGATTTTTGCGTCTGCCAGGTCATTTACTACCTGCTATCACCGACTTTTTATTACGGCCGCTCTTATGGCAACCTGACGTCGATTCATTTAAAGCATCCCCCCTGTCGGGATACTTTTCATTTTTAACTGTTACATCTAGAAACAGTTATCATTGACAAAGCTTTATCCTGCGAACCAGTTAGGCCGGAAAGTACCAAATGCAATTCACTGCCGCCAATATAATTTGCAAATTTGTTAACCAATTCTCTTTTGCTCAACAAACGCCCCTATTTTCGACAGCTTATTCGCCAGGCGAAAACATCTGAAATCAATATTTTTCAATTGGATATGAAAAAACAGTGGCTGTTGATGTTCAACATCAACGCCAACGCGTGTTTTTGCACGAAAAATTAACAATTGTACATTTTTTAGCACATAACTCTGCGTCGAAACTGAAATTACTAATATCATTTCAATTATGTAACAGCAAGCCCCAGAGTATCATGTGAGATAAATAACATTTTGGCAGGGAGAGTGAGGATGGGAAGATCAGCAAATCTCATTGATAAAATTAACATTTTTCGATAATTCAAAATGATTATGACTGCGGCAAAGTAATGAATGAGCGATATGTTTTTCTGATATTAACGACGGCAACAGGGCTTATGCCATATTGCCGCGTCTAAATATTTATCCCACCAGACCAGGGAAGATAGAT
>JBOFJM010000818.1:0-3119 GCA_051656825.1 Kluyvera sp. | reverse complement strand
CGGAGGCGGTGTTGCGGCGCGCCACTTCAATTTCCAGCGGGTTAGTCAGCAGTTTTTCCGCCAACGCTTTAATGTCGTCAGAGAACGTCGCGGAGAACAGCAGGTTCTGGCGTTTCGCTGGCAGCTTGGTCAATACACGGCGGATATCGTGGATGAAGCCCATATCCAGCATCCGGTCAGCTTCGTCCAGCACCAGAATTTCAATTTGATCCAGTTTGACCGCATTTTGGTGTTCCAGATCCAGCAGACGGCCCGGCGTTGCCACCAGCACGTCAACACCGCCACGCAGTTTCATCATCTGTGGGTTAATGCTCACACCACCAAACACCACCAACGAGCGGATGTTCAGGTAACGGCTGTATTCACGCACGTTTTCACCAATCTGCGCTGCCAGTTCACGGGTTGGCGTCAGGATCAGCGCGCGCACCGGGCGACGGCCTTTAACGTGAGGCTCGCGGGAAACCAGCAGTTGCAGCAGCGGCAACGTAAAACCTGCCGTTTTGCCAGTGCCGGTTTGGGCGCTCGCCATCAGGTCACGGCCCTGCAATACCGCAGGAATAGCCTGCTGCTGAATGGGGGTGGGTTCGCGGTAGCCCTGCTCAGCAACGGCACGCAAAATTTCGGGGTTTAGTCCAAGGGAATCGAAAGACATAGATACTCCACACCCACCCCGACCGCACGCGGTGTAGTTTTCGAGGGGATAAAAAACGAGGGAATGACAAAAACCACAATGTCATGAAGGGGCGGAGTGTAGCAGTTTTTGTGATACACCGCATAAATTATCCCCGAGGAAACAAAACAACAGGCGGCCACCGGCTGGACAAGTTCAAAAAAGCGTCATAATCTTAATCAATCGTTTGATTAATTTTGGTGATTATATGAATACCACACCGATCACCACAAAAGGCGAGCAGGCCAAAAGCCAGCTAATCGCCGCAGGTCTTGCCCAATTTGGTGAATATGGGCTACATGCCACGACGCGTGATATCGCCGCGTTAGCCGGGCAAAATATCGCCACCATTACCTACTATTTTGGCTCAAAAGAAGATTTATACCAGGCTTGCGCCCAGTGGATTGCCGATTTTATCGGTGAGAGTTTTCGCCCGCACGCCGAAGCCGCCGAGCAACTGTTTGCTCAACCGCAGCCAGATCGCGAAGCAATACGGGCGCTGATTCTGCGTGCCTGCCAAAAGATGATTTTACTGCTGACCCAGGACGACACGCTCAACCTCAGCAAATTTATCTCCCGCGAGCAACTCTCCCCGACCGTCGCCTACCAGCGAATTCACAGCCAGGTTATCGCGCCGCTGCACTCGCACCTGACCCGCCTGATTGCCGCCTACACGGGTTGCGATGCCAACAGTACGCAGATGATCCTTCATACCCATGCGCTTATTGGCGAAGTGCTGGCGTTTCGTCTGGGACGAGAAACCATATTAATGCGCACCGGCTGGACGCAATTTGATGCCGACAAAGCCGAACAAATTTTCCAGGTTGTCACCTGCCATCTCGATTTCATTTTGCACGGTTTAACGCAAAGGAGCCTGAAGCCATGAAAAAACCGGTCGCCCTTATCCTGGCCGTTATTGCCATCGTCGCTATTATTGGCGGCGGAACATGGTGGTATCAGAGCCAGCAGAATAACGCGCTAACGCTGTACGGTAACGTTGATATTCGCACCGTTAACATAAGTTTCCGCGTTGGCGGGCGGCTGCAATCCCTGACGGTTGATGAAGGCGACAGCATCAAGCAAGGGCAAATATTGGGCCAACTGGACAAAGCACCGTATGAAAATGCGCTATTGCAAGCCAAGGCCAACGTCGCGACAGCGCAGGCGCAATATGACCTGATGATGGCAGGCTATCGGGCCGAAGAGATTGCCCAGGCAGCCGCCGCCGTGAAACAAGCGCAGGCCGCCTATGACTATGCGCAAAGTTTCTTGCAGCGCCAGCAAGGGCTGTGGAACAGCCGCACCTTGTCGGCTAACGACTTAGCCAATGCCCGTTCGTCCCGCGACCAGGCGCTGGCAACGTTGAAATCCGCCCAGGATAAACTAAGCCAGTATCGCGCCGGGAATCGTCCACAAGAAATCGCCCAGGCCAAAGCCAATCTCGAACAAGCACAGGCACAACTGGCGCAGTCCACGCTCGATCTCCAGGACACGGTACTCACCGCGCCGTCTGACGGTACGTTACTCACCCGCGCCGTCGAGCCGGGCAGTATGCTGACCGCTGGCAGCACCGTACTAACGCTATCGCTAACCCGCCCGGTGTGGGTTCGTGCGTATGTTGATGAAAAAAATCTTAGTCAGGCACAGCCTGGGCGAGAAATTCTGCTGTATACCGATGGTCGCCCGAATAAGCCATATCACGGCAAAATTGGCTTTGTCTCCCCTACCGCCGAGTTCACGCCGAAAACGGTGGAAACGCCTGACCTGCGCACCGATTTAGTCTATCGCCTGCGCATTATCGTTACCGATGCCGACGATAGCCTGCGACAAGGGATGCCGGTTACGCTCAGTTTTGGCGACGAGTCGCGTCATGAGTAACAACCAGATTCAGCTACACGGGCTGATAAAACAGTTCGCGGGCATGGATAAACCGGCGGTCGCCCGTTTGGACTGCACCATCAAACCTGGCTACGTCACCGGCCTGGTCGGGCCGGACGGCGCGGGTAAAACCACGCTAATGCGGATGTTGGCGGGGCTGCTCAAACCCGATGACGGTAAGGCCACTGTTCTCGGGCTAGACCCGATTGCCGACGATAGCGCATTACATGCAGTGATGGGCTATATGCCGCAGAAATTCGGGCTGTATGAAGATTTAACGGTGATGGAAAACCTGAATCTGTATGCCGATCTTCGCAGCGTAACCGGCGAAGCGCGGGAAAGCACGTTCGCCCGCCTGCTAGAATTTACCTCTCTCGGTCCCTTTACCTCGCGGCTGGCGGGCAAACTTTCCGGCGGGATGAAGCAAAAGCTGGGGCTGGCCTGCACATTAGTCGGCGAGCCGAAAGTGCTGCTGCTTGATGAACCCGGCGTCGGTGTTGACCCGATTTCCCGCCGGGAATTGTGGGAAATGGTGCACGAGCTGGCGGGTGACGGGATGCTGATCCTCTGG
>JBOFJM010000817.1:0-5634 GCA_051656825.1 Kluyvera sp. | reverse complement strand
CCTCAGCGCGATGACGGCTTCAATTCCTATTGGTATCGGTTCGTTGATTGGCGCGCTGCTGTTTTACATCTGGCAAAAGCCGATTACCGGCGGCGCAATTCTCGGCGCGATGCTCCTGGGATCTATCTTCCCGGTAGCGATTAGCTAACCGCCTGATGGCGCTTCGCTTATCAGGTCTACGGGTTGTGCAGAACCGCGACCCCGTAGGCCGGATAAGGCGCAGCCGCCATCCGGCAAAAAACCAGCACGAACTCGTAGGCCGGATAAGGCGTAGCCGCCATCCGGCAACAGGTTCCCCATTTTACAGGAGAGAGATATGTTTGATTTACTCCTGCGCCGTGCGCGACTCGTTGACGATACCCTGACTGATATCGCCATCCAGGACGGGAAAATCGCGGCGCTGGGCGAGATTAGCGCGCCTGCTCGTAAAACCGTGGCGCTGGACGGCAAATACTACGTCAGCGCAGGATGGATTGACTCACACGTTCACTGCTACCCGAACTCGCCTATTTACCACGACCAACCCGACAGCGTCGGTATCGCTACCGGTGTTACCACGGTGATTGATGCGGGCAGCACCGGCGCCGACGACGTGGATGATTTCTATCAGCTAACCCGTAAAGCGGCGACCGACGTCTACGCACTGCTGAATATTTCCCGCGTTGGGCTGATTGCACAAAACGAACTGGCGAATATGGCCAATATCGACGCCGGGGCGGTGAAGCAAACGGTGCTGCGCCATCCTGATTTTATCGTCGGCCTGAAAGCGCGCATGAGCAGCAGCGTGGTGGGCGAAAACGGTATCACGCCACTGGCGCGGGCAAAGGCCATTCAGCAAGAAAACGGCGACCTGCCGCTGATGGTACACATTGGGAATAACCCGCCGAATCTGGACGAAATTGCCGAGTTACTCACCTCTGGCGACATCATTACCCACTGCTACAACGGCAAACCCAACCGCATTTTGACGCCGGAAGGTGAGCTGCGCAGTTCTATTGTCCGGGCGCTCAAGCGCGGTGTGCGCCTCGACGTCGGCCACGGCACGGCGAGCTTCAGCTTTGAGGTGGCACGGCGGGCGATTGCGATGGGCATTTTGCCGCACACCATCAGCTCCGATATTTACTGCCGTAACCGTATCGATGGCCCGGTGCGCTCTCTGGCGCTGGTGATGTCGAAATTCCTCGCCATCGGCATGTCACTGCCGCAGGTGATTGCCTGCGTGACCGAAAACGCCGCCGACGGCCTGCGCCTGACGCGTAAAGGGCGGCTGGACGTGGGTTATGACGCTGACCTGACTGTATTTACCCTCGCGCAGACGCCGACCTTATTGGTGGATGCCGAAAAAGAGAGCCTCCAGGCTGACAAAATTCTGTTGCCGCTTGCCGCGATCCGCGCAGGCAAGGGCTATCTGACCGAACAAGGGAGTGCGGAAAATGCCTTCGATTTTTGAAAAATATGATTTAAAACAGGTTATTAACACTTCAGGACGCATGACGGCGCTCGGCGTTTCAACGCCCCGCCCGGAAGTTGTCGAGGCCGCAATGGCGGGGATGAACCAGTATTTCGAGATGAAAGACCTGGTGAATAAAACCGGGGCGTACATCGCCAAATTGCTGGGCGTAGAAGGGGCGACCGTTGTCTCTTGCGCCTCTGCGGGGATTGCCCAGTCCGTTGCGGCAGTGCTGGTCAAAGACAGCGACTGGCTGCTGGAAAACCTGCACGTTACGCCGATTGAAAATAACGAAATCGTCCTGCCGAAAGGCCACAACGTTAACTTTGGCGCGCCGGTTGGCACGATGGTCGCGCTGGGCGGCGGCAAGCTGGTGGAAGCGGGCTATGCGAACGAATGCTCCGCCGAGCAACTGGCGGCGGCAATCACCCCGCGCACGGCGGCGATTCTGTATATCAAATCTCACCACTGCGTGCAGAAAAGTATGCTCAGTGTTGCACAGGCCGCAACCGTGGCGCGCAGCCATAACCTGCCGCTGATTGTTGATGCGGCGGCGGAAGAAGACCTGCAAGCCTACTATCGCGCGGGCGCGGATCTGGTGATTTACAGCGGCGCAAAAGCGATTGAAGGGCCAACCAGCGGGCTGGTTATCGGTAAAACGCAGTACGTTGAGTGGGTAAAACGCCAGTCCAGCGGTATTGGTCGCGCGATGAAAGTGGGCAAAGAGGGCATTCTTGGCCTGACCTGCGCCATTGAACACTACCTGACCGCGCGTAAAGAGAGCGGCGAAGAAATGGTGGCGAAGATGACGCCGTTTATTGACCAGCTCAATACCCTGAACGGTGTCACCGCGCGCGTGGTCTGGGACAGCGCCGGGCGTGATATTGCTCGTACCGAAATTAAATTTGATGAAGCGGTGACTGGCGTCCCAACTGGCGACGTGGTTAACGCGCTGAAACAGGGCGAATACGCCATCTACTTCCGTGGCTATAAAGCTAACGAAGGTATTATCGAAGCCGATGTCCGCAGCGTGAACGCGCAGCAGCTTGAGATTGTCTCTCGTCGCATCGCAGAGGTTCTGAATAAGGAGAAAACCGCATGAAACTGACCCCCAACTTTTACCGTGACCGTGTGTGCCTGAACGTACTGGCAGGCAGCAAAGACAACGCCCGCGAGATTTATGAAGCGGCGGAAGGTCATGTGCTGGTGGGCGTGCTCTCCAAAAATTACCCGGACATCGCCAGCGCGGTGGCGGATATGCGTGAATACGCCGCGCTGATTGATAACGCACTTTCTGTGGGGCTGGGCGCAGGCGACCCGAACCAGTCGGCGATGGTGAGCGAGATTTCCCGTCAGGTACAACCGCAGCACGTAAACCAGGTGTTCACCGGTGTCGCCACCAGCCGCGCGCTGCTGGGGCAGAGTGAAACGGTGGTTAATGGCCTGGTGTCACCCACCGGCACGGTTGGGATGGTCAAAATCTCCACCGGCCCGCTGAGCAGCAATGCACCGGATGGCATTGTGCCGCTGGAAACGGCCATTGCGCTGCTGAAAGATATGGGCGGCAGCTCTATTAAATATTTCCCGATGGGCGGCCTCAAGCACCGCGATGAGTTTGTGGCCGTGGCGCAAGCCTGCGCACGCCATGATTTCTGGCTGGAGCCGACCGGCGGTATCGATCTTGAAAATTACAGCGAAATTCTGAAAATTGCTCTGGACGCTGGAGTGAGCAAAATTATTCCCCATATCTATAGTTCAATTATCGATAAAGCCAGCGGCAACACCCGTCCGGCAGACGTTCGTGCGCTGCTGGAAATGACGAAAGCGTTAGTGAAGTAGTGCCGATTGCCCCTCACCCCAGCCCTCTCCCCAAAGGGGAGAGGGGAAAATAACCTCTCACCGAACCATCAAGGAGCCACCATGCTAACCGCTCGTCACCTGCTTGTTGCGTCACTTTCTCTGCTTGCCACCAGCGCCGCCGCGCAAACTCAGTACGCCTGGGTAGGCACTTACAACCCGAATGGCGAAGGCCTGTACCGCTTTACCCTCGACGGTAAAACCGGCGAACTGCGCGATAAAACGGTGGTGAGTACGCTGCCTAACGCGGCGCAACTGACGGTAACGGCGGACGGCAAAACACTGTACCTCGCCAGCGAAGTGGAAAACGGCGTGATACAGGCGTGGCGTATTAACACCAACGGTGAGCTGACGCGTTTGAATCAGGTGGCTTCTGGCGGCAGCGGCCCGGTGTTTCTGTCGTTAACGCCAAACGGTCGTCATCTGCTGGTGGCAAACTACGTGAGCGGGTCGATAGCCGTACTGCCGGTGAAAGACGATGGCAGTCTGGGAGAGGCGGTGGATGTGCAGCAAGATAAAGGGCCGGCCGGTGCGGAACGTCCCGCCGCCGCCGTTGAAGGCAGCTTTGCGATGAGCGACCACAATGGCCCGCACGCCCATATGATCGCCGCCGATCCTGGCGGCCAGTTTGTCTACTCGACCGACCTGGGGCTGGACCGAATCTATCAATACCGGATCGACAGCGTCAGCGGCAAGTTAACGCCGAACGACCCGCCGTTTATCGCCGCATCGTCGCCAGGGGCGGGGCCGCGCCATTTTGTCTTTACGCCGACCGGAGATGGACTATGGTTGATTAACGAAGAGTCCTCGACGCTGACCTTTTATCACCTCGATAAACAAAGCGGCCTGCTGCGTGAAGGCAAGACGGTTTCTGTGCTGCCAAAAGAGTACAAAGGAACCAGCTTTGCATCGGGCCTAGTATTAAGCCAGGACGGCAAACAGTTGTATGTCGCCAACCGCTTACACAACAGCATTGCCCACTTTACCGTGATGGCTGACGGCAGCCTGAACCATCAGGAAGATATCTGGACGCACGGGGATTATCCACGGACGTTAACGCTGGATAATCAAGGACATTGGCGATATGTCATGAATCAGCGTAGCGATAATATTACGCGATTTAGCGTGGCGCCGAAGGACGGTAAACTCACGTTTTCACCGGACTACACCCCGGTTGGCAGCCCATCTCAAATGGTGATTTCTGCTCAACCTTAAGCCGTAAAATGAAGGATCCGACATGCGATTTCCCAACCAACGTTTAGCGCAACTCTTTACCCTGCTGCAAAACGAAACGCTGCCCCAGGACGAACTGGCGCAGCGGCTGTCGGTCTCAACGCGTACCGTTCGCGCCGATATCACTGCGTTAAACGCGCTGTTGATGCACCACGGCGCGCAGTTTGTGCTGGCGCGCGGCAGCGGTTATCAGCTAAAAATTGATGACCCTTCGCGCTACCAGAGCCTGACTGAGGCCGCCCCCAAACAGCAGCATATTCCACGCACCGCCCAAGAGCGCATCCACTTTTTGCTGGTGCGCTTTTTGACGTCAGCGTTTTCTCTCAAGCTAGAGGATTTGGCTGATTCTTGGTTTGTCAGCCGCGCGACGCTGCAAGGCGACATGGTCGATGTCCGTGAGCGGTTGCAGCGCTATCAATTAACGCTGGAAACCCGCCCGCGCCACGGCATGAAGCTATTTGGCAGTGAAGTGTCGATTCGCGCTTGTCTGACGGATCTGCTGTGGGAGTTGAGCCAACAAGGGCCGCTAAACCCACTGATTCGCGAGGAGGCGCTGGATGCCAACGTGCTGGCACTGCTGGAAGAGGGGCTACAGGAAACACTCGCTCTGCATCATGTGCGCCTGACCGATGCGGGGGTGCGTTTTATCTGCCTGTATGGTGCGGTAGTGGTTCGCCGCGTTAGCGAAGGATATCCGTTGGCTGATTTCAGCGCCGAAGATGTCGCGCAAAACGTCCGTGATGTGGCGCATGACCTGGCTGTTGCGCTGCAACAATTGGCGGGCAAAACGTTCTCCCCGGCAGAAGAAGAGTGGCTGTGCGTTCACCTTGCCGCTCGGCAGGTGCAGGACGTGGACCCCGGCACGATCAGCGCTGACGACGACGAAGCGCTGGTCAATTACATCCTGCGCTATATCAACCAGCAATATAACTACAACCTGCTGGACGACGCGCAACTGCACGCCGATTTGCTGACGCATATTAAAACCATGATAACGCGGGTGCGTTACCAGATAATGATCCCCAATCCGCTGCTTGATAAGATCAAACAGCACTACCCGATGGCGTGGGATATGACGCTGGCCGCCGTTTCTA
>JBOFJM010000816.1:0-2692 GCA_051656825.1 Kluyvera sp. | reverse complement strand
ACTTTTAAAGAGGCTTCTTCGGCACTGGGCTATGACCTTTGGACGTTGACTCAGCAAGGGCCTGCTGAAGAACTGAATAAAACCTGGCAGACACAGCCAGCGCTGCTGACGGCTTCCGTTGCGCTGTACCGTCTGTGGCAGCAGCAGGGCGGAAAAACGCCGGCGCTGATGGCGGGTCACAGCCTGGGCGAATACTCTGCGCTGGTGTGCGCGGGCGTTATTGCTTTCGCTGATGCTGTACGTCTGGTTGAACTGCGCGGCAAATTCATGCAAGAAGCGGTGCCGGAAGGCACTGGCGGCATGTCTGCTATCATCGGTCTTGACGATGCAGCTATCGCGAAAGCCTGTGAAGAATCTGCTCAAGGGCAGGTTGTTTCTCCGGTTAACTTCAACTCGCCTGGCCAGGTGGTTATCGCGGGTCACAAAGAAGCGGTAGAACGTGCGGGCGCAGCGTGTAAAGCGGCGGGTGCAAAACGTGCGCTGCCACTGCCGGTGAGCGTGCCATCCCACTGTGCGCTGATGAAGCCTGCGGCGGAAAAACTAGCCGTTGAGCTGCAAAAAATTACGTTTAACGCGCCGACTGTTCCGGTTGTGAACAACGTTGACGTGAAGTGCGAAACCTCCGCAGACGCGATTCGCGATGCGCTAGTTCGCCAGCTTTACAGCCCAGTTCAGTGGACCAAAACCGTTGAGTTTATGGCATCCCAGGGCGTAGAGCACCTGTATGAAGTCGGCCCAGGTAAAGTTCTTACCGGTCTGACGAAACGTATTGTAGATACCCTGACAGCATCGGCGATTAACGAGCCAGTAGCGCTGTCAGCGGCACTTGCGCAATAAAAAGGGAAAAGCATGAGCTTTGAAGGTAAAATTGCACTGGTTACAGGTGCAAGCCGCGGTATTGGCCGCGCAATCGCTGAAACTCTCGTCGCTCGCGGCGCAAAAGTTATTGGTACTGCGACCAGCGAGAACGGCGCGCAGGCTATCAGCGACTATCTGGGTGCGAACGGTAAAGGCCTGATGTTGAATGTGACCGACCCAGCATCTATTGAATCTGCGCTGGAAAATATTCGTGCGGAATTTGGCGAAGTGGACATTCTGGTCAATAATGCCGGGATTACTCGCGATAATCTGTTAATGCGCATGAAAGATGACGAGTGGAACGATATCATCGAAACCAACCTTTCATCTGTTTTCCGTCTGTCAAAAGCGGTAATGCGCGCTATGATGAAAAAGCGTCATGGGCGTATTATCACTGTCGGTTCTGTGGTTGGTACCATGGGAAATGCGGGTCAGGCTAACTACGCTGCGGCGAAAGCCGGTCTGATCGGCTTCAGTAAGTCGTTGGCACGTGAAGTTGCGTCTCGCGGGATTACTGTGAACGTTGTTGCTCCGGGCTTTATTGAAACGGACATGACGCGTGCGCTATCTGACGATCAGCGTGCGGGTATTCTGGCATCGGTTCCTGCGGGTCGCCTCGGTGGCGCTCAGGAAATCGCCAGTGCGGTTGCATTCTTAGCTTCTGACGAAGCGAGTTACATCACTGGTGAAACTCTGCACGTCAACGGCGGGATGTATATGGTCTGACCGTGTTTTGCACAATGTGCTCAGACAACGGGCATCTACGGATGTCTGAGCAATAATTAGTGCAAAATGATTTGCGTTATTAGGGCGATCAGCCGCAAAATAGCGTAAAATCGTGGTACGACCTGCCGGGATTTAGTTGCAAATTTTTCAACATTTTATACACTACGAAAACCATCGCGAAAGCGAGTTTTGATAGGAAATTTAAGAGTATGAGCACTATCGAAGAACGCGTTAAGAAAATCATCGGCGAACAGCTGGGCGTTAAGCAGGAAGAAGTGACCAACAATGCTTCCTTCGTTGAAGACCTGGGCGCAGATTCTCTTGACACCGTTGAGCTGGTAATGGCTCTGGAAGAAGAGTTTGATACTGAGATTCCGGACGAAGAAGCTGAGAAAATCACCACTGTTCAGGCTGCCATTGATTACATCAACGGTCACCAGGCGTAAGTGAACATCTCCAGGCGGTCATTCGACCGCCTGAGTTTTATCTTTTTTGTCCCACAAGTATCTATTTAATCCCTCCCTGGAGGACAAACGTGTCTAAGCGTCGTGTAGTTGTGACCGGACTGGGCATGTTGTCTCCTGTCGGCAATACCGTAGAGTCTACCTGGAAAGCTCTCCTTGCCGGTCAGAGTGGCATCAGCCTGATCGACCATTTCGATACTAGCGCCTATGCAACCAAATTTGCTGGCTTAGTAAAGGATTTTAACTGTGATGACATTATCTCGCGCAAAGAACAGCGCAAGATGGATGCCTTCATTCAATATGGAATTGTCGCTGGCGTTCAGGCCATGCAGGATTCTGGCCTTGAAGTGACAGAAGAGAACGCGTCTCGCATCGGTGCTGCTATTGGCTCCGGTATCGGCGGTCTCGGATTGATCGAAGAAAACCACACCTCTTTGGTGAACGGCGGTCCGCGTAAGATCAGCCCATTCTTCGTTCCGTCAACGATTGTTAACATGGTGGCAGGTCATCTGACTATCATGTTCGGTCTGCGTGGGCCAAGCATCTCTATCGCGACAGCATGTACTTCTGGTGTGCATAACATCGGTCATGCGGCGCGTATCATCGCTTATGGCGATGCAGATGCGATGGTTGCCGGTGGCGCA
>JBOFJM010000815.1:0-1749 GCA_051656825.1 Kluyvera sp. | reverse complement strand
CGGCTGGCAGCGCGTGCTGCGCCTGCTGGAGAACCTGCAACAGCACTACGGTGAAGAACGTTATCGCCCCAGTGCACTGCTGCGCCAGAAGGCGCTGAGGGAGAAAGGCCATGAGTAATCAGGCCTGGCGCAACGCCCGCGCCATGTATGAGAAAGATACCTGCGCCCGCACGCTGGGCATTGAGTTAATCGAAATGGACGACGGTTACGCCCAACTGAGCATGTCGGTTTCGCCGACGATGCTCAACGGCCACCACACCTGCCACGGCGGGCAACTGTTTTCACTTGCCGATACCGCATTCGCCTACGCCTGCAACAGCCAGGGGCTGGCGGCGGTGGCTTCGGCAGCCAGCATTGATTTTCTGCGTCCGGCGTTTGTCGGTGACCTGCTGATCGCCACCGCGCGGGTTAAGCAGCAGGGCAAAGTGACCGGCGTTTACGACATTGAAATTACCAACCAGCAACAAAAAACCGTAGCCCTGTTTCGCGGTAAATCGCACCGCATCGGCGGCACTATCACAGGAGAAGTCTAATGCGTGACGCCTTTATTTGTGACGGGATCCGTACCCCGATAGGCCGCTACGGCGGGGCGCTGGCGGGCGTTCGTGCCGATGATCTGGCGGCGGTTCCTCTGCGTGAACTGCTAAGCCGTAACCCCAAATTAGACCCAAGCTGCATTGATGACGTTATCTTCGGCTGCGCCAACCAGGCCGGGGAAGATAACCGTAACGTGGCGCATATGGCGACGCTGCTGGCGGGTTATCCGCACAGCGTTTCCGGTACGACCATCAACCGCCTGTGTGGCTCTGGGCTGGATGCAATCGGCTTTGCCGCCCGCGCGATTAAAGCCGGTGATGCGGATTTGCTGATTGCCGGTGGCGTCGAGTCGATGTCCCGCGCGCCGTTCGTGATGGGCAAAGCGACCGCGCCATTCCAGCGCCAGGCCGAAATGTTTGATACCACCATCGGCTGGCGTTTTGTAAATCCGCTGATGCAGCAACAATTTGGTACTGACAGTATGCCGGAAACGGCAGAGAATGTAGCGGAATTGTTAAACATTAGCCGCGCGGATCAAGATGCCTTTGCATACCGCAGCCAGCAGCGCACCGCGAAAGCCCAGCGCGACGGCATTCTGGCGCAGGAAATTGTGCCGGTGCAGATAATCGGTAAAAAAGGGGCGGTGAGTGCGGTGCGCGACGACGAACACCCACGCGCGGAAACCACGCTCGATCAGCTTGCACAGCTCAAAACCCCGTTCCGTAAAGGCGGGGTGGTGACTGCCGGAAATGCGTCTGGAGTGAATGACGGTGCGGCCGCGATGATCATCGCAAGCGCCGAGCAGATCCAGGCGCAGGGGCTGACGCCGCGCGCGCGTATTGTGGCGATGGCGACAGCGGGCGTAGAGCCAAAGTACATGGGGCCGGTTCCGGCGGTGCGCAAAGTGCTGGAGCGCGCCGGGCTGAACATTAACGATATGGACGTCATTGAACTGAACGAAGCCTTCGCCGCGCAGGCGCTGGGCGTGCTCAGACAACTGGGGCTGGCGGATGATGCTCCGCATGTAAACCCCAACGGTGGCGCCATCGCCTTAGGCCACCCGTTGGGGATGAGCGGTGTCCGGCTGGCGCTGAGCGCAAGCCTGGAGCTGCAACGTCGTCAGGGGCGTTATGCGCTGTGTACGATGTGTATTGGCGTGGGTCAGGGCATTGCCCTGATCCTTGAGCGAGTGTGAGCTAATTGACCTGCGAG
>JBOFJM010000814.1:0-2803 GCA_051656825.1 Kluyvera sp. | reverse complement strand
TCCTCCGCTAATGACAAAGTTTCAGCCGACAGCTTAATTCCCCATACACCCCCTCCATCGCTGGAATAAGCGCAATATGCCCCGCTATTTGTTGCGTTGAAATGGCGACAAGATAAGTAGAATGCTGACATTCACCATTCATGGGAGCCGCCAATGCGTCAGTTCATTGCCCCTTTCACCGCTGTGATTCTGGCTTTTAGCCCGCTGGCTCAGGCCGACGATATCCAGACACAGTTGAATGCGTTTTTTACTCAGCGGCTAACCGGCTTTAGCAATGAGGTTAACGTCACGCTGCGCAATGCGCAGATGTTGAAGCTAGCCTGCGAGCAGCCAGCGTTAAGTACGCCGGGCAATTCACGTTTGTGGGGAAACCTGACGGTGCAGGCTCAGTGTGGTGGGGTTAAGCAGTATCTACAGGTGAACGTTCAGGCTGTCGGTGATTATGTGGTCGCCGCCGCGCCTATCGTGCGTGGTATGCCGATTGGCGCACAAAGCGTGACCTTAAAGCGGGGGCGGCTCGACCAGTTGCCACCGCGCGCTATGCTCAATTTGGCGCAGGCCGAAGATGCTATCAGCCTGCGCGATGTCGCGATGGGCCAGCCATTACAGCTCTCGATGGTGCGCCAGTCATGGCGCGTTAAGGCGGGGCAAAAAGTGATGGTGGTGGCGCAAGGCGACGGCTTTAGTATCAATAGCGAAGGTCAGGCGTTAAATAATGCCGCCGTCGCGCAAAGTGCACGAGTGAGAATGCCGTCCGGGCAAGTGGTGAGCGGACAGGTCGATACTGATGGGAATATTCTGATTAATCTATAAACGTCATAAAGAAACTGTGGCGCTTGCCGATAGATAAATTAACAATTTAATGAATGAGAGTCGGCGCGTGCGCCATACCAGAGCCTCAATGAGGAAAGAACCATGAGTATCGATCGTACATCACCTCTGAAAGCTGTCGCCGCCGTACAACAGCGCGAAACGCAAGAAACCAGCGCGCAAAAAACTCGTGCGGAAAAAACCGAGACCGCTACCAGCGCTAACGTCACGTTGAGCAACGCGCAAACGGCGTTAACACATGCAAGCAGCGGTGATATTAATATGGCTCGTGTCGAGGCGTTAAAAACGGCTATTCGCAACGGTGAACTCAAAATGGACACCGGGAAAATTGCCGATGCGCTAATTCAAGACACGCAAGATTATTTGCAGAGTAAATAAGCACATGAGTGGTTTGTCAGCAATACTGGACCAAATGACCAGCATCCTGAACTCATTAAAAGAGGTGATGGATGCTGAGCAACAACAGCTCTCCGCAGGCGACGTTAACGGCCTGCAACTTTCCAGCATCACCGAACAAAAAAGTTCGCTACTGGCAACGCTAGATTATCTGGAGAAGCAGCGTCGTGTAGAACAGGACGCCCAAACGAGCGCCAACGATGACGCGGGCGAACGCTGGCAAGCCATTACCGATACCACGCAACATCTGCGTCAGCTCAACCAGCACAATGGTTGGCTACTCGAAGGCCAGATTGCGCGCAATCAGCAGGCGATTGACGTGCTCAAACCGTTTAAAGAGACGGGGCTTTACGGGAAAGATGGGCAGGCTGCGGGCAGCAGCGTGGCGCGTAGCGCGAAGAAATTTTCAGTCTAAACACTCGCGGGGCCACAGAACGTGCCCCGCGACGTTGATATCAACTACGCCGTCCGGCGAGCAAACTCTTTAATCTTGAAGCCTAAAATCGCCAGCGTGATGAAATACGCGGCAATCCCGACCACGACCACACCCATCAGGCGCAGCAGACGGTAAGGCATTGTCCCCTGCGACCACTCCGGCATGACGTGCAAAATCCCCAGCAGCGCAGCCGCCATCACCACCACCGACACCAGCAGACGCGCTAAAAATGCGCCCCAGCCTGGCTGTGGGGTAAAGATTTTCTGCTTACGCAACTGCCAGTAAAGCAGCGCGGCGTTAAGACATGCGGCCAGACCAATCGACAGCGACAGACCGGCGTGTTTCAGCGGGCCAATAAACGCCAGGTTCATCACCTGCGTCATAATCAGCGTCACAATCGCAATTTTAACCGGCGTTTTGATGTCCTGACGCGAGTAAAAGCCCGGAGCCAGCACTTTCACAATAATCAGCCCCATCAGCCCAACCGAGTACGCCACCAGCGCGCGCTGGGTCATGGCGGCGTCAAACGCGGTGAATTTACCGTACTGGAACAGCGCAACGGTGAGCGGTTTTGCCAGGATCCCCAGCGCCACCGCGCTCGGCAGCGCCAGCAGGAAGCACAAACGCAGCCCCCAATCCATTAAGCGGCAGTATTCATCATGATTACCGCTGGCAAAACTTTTCGACAGCGACGGTAGCAAAATCGTCCCCAGCGCCACGCCCAGCACACCGGACGGGAACTCCATCAGGCGGTCAGCGTAGTACATCCAGGAAACCGAGCCGGAAACGAGAAAAGAGGCAAAAATAGTGTTGATAATAAGCGAGATCTGGCTAACGGAAACGCCGAGGATCGCTGGGCCCATTTGCTTCACCACCCGCACCGCACCGGCGTCTTTAAAGTTGATGCGTGGCAGCACCAGCATACCGATTTTCTTCAAATGCGGCAGTTGGTATGCCAACTGGAGTACACCGCCTACCGTCACCGCCCACGCCAGCGCCAGCACTGGCGGATGGAAATGCGGCGCAGCAAACAGCGCAAAGCCAATCATGCTGATGTTCAGGAACGTGGGAGCAAACGCCGGGACAGAGAAACGGTTCCAGGTGTTAAGAATAGCCCCCACCAGCGAGGCCAGCGAGATA
>JBOFJM010000813.1:0-2921 GCA_051656825.1 Kluyvera sp. | reverse complement strand
CGATGCCCTGTTAACTTACGGGCATAAAGTGTTGCGTCAGGATTAAGTCGGAAAGAAAAACCCCTCGCGAGCGAGGGGTTGAATAGCCGGTTACTTCGCGGCGGCTGGCGCTGCTGCGGGAGCTGGAGCCTGCTCAGGCTGAAGCTGGAATACCACATCAACCTGGTCGTCAAACTGAATCGTTGCCTGCTCGTAGCTTTCCTGTGCGGAAACTGGGGCGGCATCCGCTTTCATCATGCGCACCATCGGGCTTGGCTGATAGTTAGAGACATGATAACGCACGCTGTATACCGGCCCCAGTTTGCTGTGGAAACCGGCCGCCAGAGACTGCGCCTGGTGAATTGCGTTATCGATCGCGGCTTTACGCGCTTTGTCTTTATAGGCATCAGGTTGCGCAACACCCAGCGACACGGAGCGAATTTCATTCAGTCCGGCCTTCAACGCGCCATCGAGCAGCGAGTTCAGTTTATCCAACTGACGCAGCGTCACTTCTACCGTGCGCACGGCACGATAGCCTTTTAATATGCTTTTACCGTTTTGGTAGTCGTAATCTGGTTGAGTACGCAGGTTTGCCGAACTGATATCTTTCTTCGACACGCCGCTTTGCTCAAGGAAGGAGAGATATTGCGCAACACGCTGGTCAGCCTGTTTTTTCGCGCTCGCCGCGTCTTTTGCGGCCATGTTAACTTCGATGGCAAGCGTCGCTATATCCGGAACCGCATCAACACTTGCAGTCCCTGACGTTACGATATGCGGGCCATCTGGCAATTCATTTGCCTGTACCGCCATTGCACTAAACCCAATTACTGCGGCCAGAGCCATCACTTTAAACTTCACTGTTGTATCTCCATGGTTATCACCCGACAACGGGGTCTTGCCTGCAAGCTTAGCCGTTGCAGAAAGAAAGTCCATCAGATGAAGCTTAGTTGAGGAGCACGTGCAGATGCGCAACGCCCTCTCTTGCCAACTGAAAGGCGATAAACCACATCACCAGTCCCACCACCGAGTTGATTATCCGCTGTGCTTTGGCAGTGCGCAGGCGTGGAGCCAACCAGGCCGCCAAAACCGCAAGGGCAAAGAACCATAGGAATGAGGCGCTAATCGTTCCCAGTGCAAACCAGCGCTTCGGAATCGCCTCTAACTGGCCGCCCAGTCTTCCCAGTACCACAAAAGTGTCGAGGTAGACATGTGGGTTAAGCCAGGTAACCGCCAGCATGGTAGCAATAATTTTCCAACGCCCCTGCTTCATGACTTCGGCGTTAGCCAGTTCGATATTACTGCCCATCGCGGTTTTCAGCGCCCCAAAACCATACCACAGCAGGAACGCCACACCGCCCCAGGTCACCAACGCCAGCAGCCACGGTGACGCCATCAACAGCGCGCTGCCGCCAAAAATACCGGCGCAAATCAGCAGTAAATCACTGACCGCGCACAACAGCGCGATCATCAAGTGATACTGGCGGCGGATCCCCTGGTTCATGACAAACGCATTCTGCGGGCCAAGCGGCAGGATCATCGCTGCGCCAAGCGCAAGACCCTGAAAATAATAAGATAACATGAAGTACTTCTCATATAGTTGTCGTTAGCGGCAGACTATACTGCGAGACGGACATTAGAGGAAATGGATAATGTTAATCTATAATTAGCATTACTAATAATTATTCTCGTGCCCCCTATTTTCAGATATTAACAAGCGCCTGGACTCAGAATAAGGAGTATGTTGGAAGCCTCATTAACCATACCAAATGAATGGGTATGAAGCCTAATACGACCGTTTTACTTTTCTGTGCTGCATCAATATTCACCAGCTTGCTGCCTGCCTCCGCTAGCGCGGCGAAAACACTGCGCTATACCGACCACGAACCCTACGGCAACATGCGTACCAGGCTGATTAAAGAGACTTTTTTTAGTGCCATTGAGAGCGAATCGCTGGGGCGTCTGAAAATCGACGCCCGCTGGAATGGTGAGCTATCCACCAGCTATAACGCCTTAAAAACGATTAGCTAGGGCGATGCTGCGGATATCGGGATCGTCGTCCCTGAATACACGCCGGAACAGCTCCCACGCCACCAGATGTTTAAAAGTTTCCCCCTGGGGCCGGATAACGGCGCTGCGCAGGTGAATGTCTTCCAGCGCATCTTCAGTGAGTATCAGCAGTTCAGTAATGAGCTGGAAAAAAATAATCTGGTAAACCTGCAATTTTTCCTGGGATATCCAGCAGGATTCTTTACCACCAAGCCAAACGTCCAACTAGCACAGTTGAACGGCAGCAAATGGCGAACCGCCAGCTTTTGGCATCAGTCATTTTTGCGCAATGCGGGCGGCGTACCGGTTCGTATGCCGTGGGATGAAAAAATCACCGATGCATTGCAAGAAGGGCAGCTTGATGGCCTGCTGGTTAACCTCGACAGCGGAGACGATATCAATGCCCAGCGCGCGGCCCCTTATATTCAGCTCTCCCCTTCGCTCTGGCTTGGACATGTCTATCTTCTGGTGATGAATAAAACGGTGTGGGATAACCTTGATGTGCAGGACCGAACTGCCATCCAGCGAGCGGCGGCCATAACGGAAAAACGTCTTGGTGCAGTACTGGATGAAAGTCTTCTCGCGATGGCGAAAAAGATGGAAAAAGAAGGGACGAACGTTCATTTCATGACGAAAAGTGAGTTGAATACGTGGCAAGCGGCCACCGGCTATAAGCAAGCTCAGGCCGAATGGGTGACTCAACAGGAAAGCAAAGGGATAAACGATGCGGGCATGCTGATGCAGGGCGTTAGCAAAATTATCGCAGAGTCGATGAAATAAAAAACGCCCGCCGGGATATCCACGGCGGGCGTTTTTTCTCGCAGGCGAATTTACTCGCTCACGTCCTCTTTTACACGGTTCACATGTACGTCCATCTGCGGATAGGGGAAGCTGAT
>JBOFJM010000812.1:0-4947 GCA_051656825.1 Kluyvera sp. | reverse complement strand
CGGGATTTTCCTGTTTGGCGACCTGATGGTACAGGAGCTGGGGAAATCGCTGGCTTACCGGATTATCGGTGGCGGCGTGATTGCCATTGCGCTGCTGGCAGGCTGTGGTCTGGTTGGTAAAGGCCATTACGCCATGTCGAGCGAGAGTGAGCGTGTTGCCTCATCAAATCGCCTGAAAAACTGGCTTTTCCTACCGGCGCTGATGACGGTGATTTGCACTCTGTTCCTGAAAGGTGTGTCGATTGGTGGTGTTTATCTGCTGGATCAAAAACAGCTCACCCTGGCGGCGCTGTGCGTGGCCTGTGTCGCGGCGATCCTCACCGGCTGGTGGCTGACGCGCGGCACGCCGTTGCACGCGATTCGTCAGTCTCGCCGCCTGGTGGACACTATCGGTTGGGCGGTGATCCTGCCGCAAATGCTCGCCATGCTGGGCGGCGTATTTGTGGTGGCGAATACCGGGCAGTCAGTGCAAAAGGTAGTGAGCCTGTTTGTGAACCCCGATAACCGCTTCATGCTGGTGGTGATTTACTGCGTGGGCATGGCGCTGTTTACCATGATCATGGGGAACGCTTTTGCCGCGTTTCCGGTATTAAGTGCCGGTATTGCGCTGCCGTTCCTGATAAACCTTCATCACGGCAATCCTGCGCCGTTGCTGGCGATTGGGATGTATGCCGGTTACTGCGGCACGCTGATGACACCGATGGCGGCGAACTTCAATATCGTGCCCGCTGCGCTACTGGAGCTAAAAGATAAATATCAGGTGATTAAGGTTCAAATCCCTACGGCGCTGCCGCTGCTGGTAGTGAACGTCTTTTTAATGTACTTCCTCGTGTTTCGCTAAGCGCGGTGACTTTTTCAGGAGCTGTTATGGAATTAACGCAACATCAGGCTGACGCCTTTGCCCGTATGCCCTTGACCTATTTGCGCCAGGAATATCCTAACCACATCATGCATTTGCTCAATGATGATGGCGATGTCCTGCCGCCCCGCGCGCTGCATCCGATTTTTTATGGCTGCTTTGACTGGCACTCGGCGGTGCACGGTTACTGGCTGTTGCTGCGCTGTGTGCGCTTGTACCCAGAATTGTCATGCCGCGATGAGATTATTGCGCTGTTTGACGAGCATATCACCGAGCAAAACGTGGCGCAGGAACTGGCCTATTTTAACGCCCCGTTCCGCGCCTCGTTTGAGCGCCCATATGGTTACGGCTGGTTGTTGGCGCTGGCGCAAGAGCTTAAACAATCCTCTCTGCCGCAGGCCGCGCACTGGTCTCAACTGCTAGAGCCGCTAACTCAGGATATTCGCGCCAGACTTATCGACTACCTCAGCAAGCTGACTTATCCCATCCGAGTAGGCACTCACTACAACACTGCTTTTGCGCTGACGCTGGGGCTGGATTATGCCCGTGCACGGCAAGATACCGCCCTTGAAGGGGCGATTCTGGATGCGACCCATCGCTTTTATCTCACCGACACGCACTATCCGGCGCACTATGAGCCAGGTGGCGATGAGTATATTTCAGGGGCGCTCACCGAAGCGCTACTGATGAGCAAAGTGGCGCTCGATTTTCCTGCGTGGTTTGACGCCTTCCTGCCGGATGTGGCCTCAGTCTCGGCGCTGATGAACCCGGCTGAAGTGAGTGACCGCACCGACCCGAAAATCGCCCATCTTGATGGCCTGAACCTCAGCCGCGCCTGGTGTATGAAGCATATCGCCCGCGCGTTACCGGTGGGCCACGCAGCGCAAAAACCGTTGAGCGATGCCGTCGCGCGCCATCTGGCGGCAAGCGTAGAGCACGTAGTGGGCAGTCACTACAGCGGAGGCCACTGGCTGGCTAGCTTCGCGCTGCTGGCACTGGAGTAAAAACCAAACGCACTTCGGGCCTGCCGGAGTGCGTTTATTCCGTGTGAGAAATAAGCAAAATGTCATTGGGTAAATGGCTATTTCTGGGTCTGTCTACCATGCTCTCTTTATTCGCCCATCCGAGCGAATAGATGCCAGCAGAAAGCGAGAATGCCTTTCGCCCAGGACACGATATGCGCCATGTACTTCTCCCCGTTATCGCCGCTGTATGCTTTTTCACTACCGGCGTTTTTATTCTGAATACACAGCTTTGGTTCTCTTCCCGCGCGGAAAGCCTCAGTGGTGCTCGATACGCAGCCAATACGATTAATCGTATTCTTGATGAAGCCGCGAACGCGACCAAAACCGCGACTCTCACCGCGCAAGGGCGCTGTGATATGGCAGGCCAATACCGCCTTGGCACTGAAGCCGCATTGCAGCCGCATTTGCGAACTATCGTGATTGTGAAAAAGGACGCGGTCTGGTGCTCGTCATTGCCTGGCAACCACATCCTGCTGGTGCAAATTCCACCGATATCGAATAACCATTTATTGCTTATCCCCGCGAGAGCGACGCTAAACAAGCAACCAGTTCTCATCTACAACACCACATTTGCCGATAGTCGGATTCTGGTTACGATTAGCGATCAGCATATTCGGGGTGCGCTTAGCGTGCCGTTGAAGGGCGTGAACTACGCATTACGGGTGGCGGATTCGGTGATTGGCTTGTCGGGAGATGTGACGGCGGCAAGCGAGAAATACTCCGGTCTGGTTGGCTCGGCGCAATATCCTTTTAGCGTCGTTTACACCCCGCCGCCGCTATTTAGCGTCCAGAGAATGATTGATCATGGCTTGGGTATTCTGCTTTTTATCGTGTTGCTCTGTGCCGTGATGGCCTATGTGCTGGATAAGTATTTGAATAAGAACGTTACGCCGGAGGAGATGCTGCGCCGTGCCATTTATAACGGCGAGATAGTGCCTTTCTACCAGATGGTGGTAAACGGCAGGGAAGGGACGCTGCGCGGCGTTGAGGTGCTGGCGCGCTGGAAACACCCCCGCGCGGGCTATATTTCCCCCGCGTCGTTTATCCCGGTGGCTGAAAAGTCGGGGCTGATTGTGCCGCTGACGCGAAGCCTGATGTCACAGGTTGCCGTCCATATGAACGCCATCGACAGTAAGCTGCCGGAGGGTTTTCATGTGGGGATAAATTTCAGCGCTTCGCATATCAGCAATCATGACTTTGTCGATGAATGTCTGCAATTTAAAGCGCGCTTCAACCGCAAGGATCTCAATCTGGTGCTGGAAGTGACGGAGCGCGAACCACTTCATGTGGATGAAGAACTGGTACAGAAATTGAACCTACTGCATGAAAGCGGCTTTGTGATTGCGTTGGATGATTTTGGTACGGGGTATTCAGGGCTTTCTTATCTCCATGATTTACATATCGATTATATCAAGATAGATCAGAGTTTTGTGGCGAGAGTGAATGCTGACCCAGACTCTACCCGCATTTTAGACTGTGTGTTGGATCTCGCCCGCAGGCTCTCGCTCAGTATTGTGGCTGAAGGGGGTGAAACAAAAGAACAGCTCGACTACCTCAACAAAAACAATATCACCTTCCAGCAGGGGTACTATTTCTATAAACCGGTGAAATTCACCGAACTGGTGAAAATCCTGCTGGCAAAACCGAAAGTGAAGGTGAGGGTGGAATAAATCAGCTATCCATAAGAAAACGCACGTTGACCTTGCGGCGCTAAACGTAGGATAGTCACCGTTTTGCTGGTATTAATCTCAGGAGCTGTCTATGACTAACGAAATCCCGCTGAAATATTATGACATTGTCGATGAATACTCGACGGAAACCGCCCAGGCGGTAAGCGAGGCTGAACGTGACGCGTTGGCGCACTATTTTCAGTTGCTGATTACCCGCTTAATGAATAACGAAGAGATCAGCGAAGAAGCGCAGGGCGAGATGGCCGTTGAAGCGGGTATCAAAGCGCAGCGCATTGATGATATCGCCGAATTTCTCAACCAATGGGGCAACGAATAGCGCTTATTTGCCGTATTTCGCGTTGGCATGGCCGCTGAAAATTTCGAGGTAAATGATGAGTCATCGCTCCACATCTGATTTTAATCTCAGCACGCAAATGACCCAACTGGGCAGGGATACCTCCCAACAGGCGGGTTTTGTCAATGCCCCAGTTTATCGGGGTTCCACGGTGGTGTTTCCAACGGTTGACGACCTGGAGCATAAACGCGCCGAGTTCAGCTACGGGACGATGGGGACGCCAACCATCGCCAGCCTGGAAAATGCCTGGACCGCGCTTGCGGGCGCTGCCGGAACGGTGCTGTCACCGTCTGGCCTTGGGGCGGTTTCACTGGCGTTACTGACTACCCTGAAGTCTGGCGATCACCTGTTGATGCCCGACAGCGTCTACCGGCCTACGCGAAATTTCTGCGCCGGGATGCTGGCTAAAATGGGCATTGAAACCACCTATTACGACCCGCTGATGGGCGCGGATATCGCGACGCTTTTCCGCGCCAATACCACCACGTTGTTTCTGGAGTCGCCCGGCTCGCAGAGCTTTGAGATTCAGGACGTTCCGGCGATGACTCAAGCGGCGAAAATGCAGGGGATTGCGACTATTCTCGACAATACGTGGGCGACACCGATTTTCTTCCGCGCCCATGAGCATGGCTGTGATCTCTCGCTTGAGGCGGGCACGAAATATCTTGGCGGCCATTCCGACCTGTTAATGGGGCTGGTGTCCGCGAACGATGCGTGGTGGCCTCAGCTTCGTAAAACGTATGATTTGATGGCGATGCTGCCCGGCGCGGAAGACTGTTTCCTCGCACTGCGCGGGCTGCGCACCATGCACCTGCGTTTAAAAGAGGCTGAAAAGCGCGGTCTGGAAATGGCGCACTGGCTGCAAGCGCGCCCAGAAGTATTAAAAGTGCTGCATCCCGCGCTGCCAGAATGCCCAGGACATGAGATTTGGAAGCGGGATTTCCGTGGTTCATCAGGGCTGTTCTCGCTGGTGCTCAGGCCTGAGTACAACAAAGCGGGCGTGGTGCAGATGCTGGATCATATGCGCATTTTTGCCAT
>JBOFJM010000811.1:0-2247 GCA_051656825.1 Kluyvera sp. | reverse complement strand
ACTTCCACGCTTCTTCAACTTCATCGCGACGCACGAACAGCGCCTGGATGCCCCGCATGGTTTCCAGCAGCAGGCGTTCATATGCATCGGCGAGATGCGTTTGATTAAAGGTTTCGGAATAGCTCAGATCAAGCTTCGTCACCTGAAGGTTGTGCTTGTGATCAAGACCCGGAACTTTATTCAGGATCTGAATATCAACGCCTTCGTCCGGCTGCAAACGGATGGTCAGTTTGTTTTGCGGCAGTTCTGGCCACGTTTCCTTGAACAGGTTCAGCTCTGGGTTTTTGAAATACACCACGACTTCAGAACATTTAGTCGGCAGACGTTTACCGGTACGCAGGTAGAACGGTACGCCCGCCCAACGCCAGTTATCGATATCCACACGGATAGCGACGAAGGTTTCGGTGCTACTGGACTTGTTCGCGCCCTCTTCTTCCAGGTAGCCAGGAACTTTCTGCCCCTGGGCAAAACCAGCGGTATATTGGCCGCGCACGGTTTTTTCACGCACATTGCTGCGATCGATCCGGCGCAAGGACTTCAGCACTTTCACTTTTTCGTCACGAATGCTATCGGCGGTCAGGTCTGACGGCGGCGACATCGCAATCATGCAGAGAATTTGCAGCAGGTGGTTTTGAATCATATCGCGCATCTGGCCCGCCTGGTCAAAGTAACCCCAGCGGCCTTCAATGCCCACTTCTTCTGCGACGGTAATTTCGACATGATCGATAGTGCGATTATCCCAGTTATTAACAAACAGGGAGTTAGCAAATCGCAGCGCCAGCAGGTTCAGAACCGTTTCTTTGCCCAGATAATGGTCAATACGATAGACCTGGCACTCTTCAAAGTATTCGCCCACCTGGTCGTTAATTTCACGCGAGGTTTCAAGCGACGTACCCAGCGGTTTTTCCATCACTACGCGCGCCGGTTTGGCGTTGAGCTTCGCTTCGCCCAGACCACGGCAGATAGCCCCAAAGGTGCTTGGCGGCATGGCAAAATAGTTGATGGTGACGCGATTTTGCTGATCGAGCATTTCACCTAAGCGCGAGAATGCACCGGTGTCGTTAACGTCCAGATTGCAGAAATCCAGGCGCGCGCTGAGGGTGTCCCACAAATCTTCATCAATTTTCTCTTTCATGAAGGTTTCAAGCGCTTCGCGGACAACTTTAGTGTAGGTTGCTTTGTCCCAGTCGGCACGACCTACGCCGATAATCCGGGTGTCTGGATTGATCTGGCCGGCTTTTTCAAGCTGATACAGGGAAGGCAGCAGTTTTCGACGAGCTAAATCGCCCTTTGCGCCGAAAATGACCAGATCACATGCCTGGGCCGTTTGCGTTACCGCCATGTCATTCTCCTCAGTTAAAGATCCTGGTTCTATGCCAGGCTATATACCCGTCGCCTCTCCGGTTTTTCCTAAAAAACGACGAGTATCATTGTAATTTTCTTACGATGCACTGTACTGTGTTTACGAAATTGCCGAAAGCCTTTAACGCCCCTATCGGCTACCGATCGCACAAATCGGAACCATTGCTGCCGCAATATGGGGTAATCAGCCAGTTTCATTCGTTCTCTCGCCTGAACAACGTCTGTTAAAATACGACGTTGATCATGTTATGAAAAAAACAACATTTTTTGCTGTTACTATCCACCCTTCACCTGGCTTCAGGCGTATATTCTTGCTAAAACGCCAACAGATTTCATCCATTAATGGAATCGCTTCTACTCTACATTATTCGAGTGGTTGGAACGCAGCCCATGCTTATACCATCTGAGTAATGACGAGCTTCACTCTATGAGCGCTATGTCACGATGAACATGCTGGAAAAAATCCAGTCCCAACTGGAAAACCTTAGCAAATCCGAGCGAAAAGTCGCGGAGGTCATCCTCGCGGCTCCCGAACAGGCCATTCATTCCAGTATTGCGGCGCTCGCCCTGGAGGCTGATGTTAGCGAACCGACCGTCAACCGTTTTTGCCGTGGCCTGGAAACGCGTGGTTTCCCTTACTTCAAATTGCATCTTGCCCAAAGCCTCGCCAACGGTACACCGTATGTTAATCGTAATGTTGATGAAGATGACAGCGTAGAAGCCTACACGGCGAAAATATTCGAATCGGCGATGGCAAGCCTGGCACACGTTCGCCAATCTTTAGATATGTCGGCCGTTAACCGCGCGGTAGACCTGCTCACGCAGGCGAAAAAAATTGCCTTTTTTGGTTTGGGTTCTTCCGCCGCCGTGGCGCACGATGCCATG
>JBOFJM010000810.1:0-9358 GCA_051656825.1 Kluyvera sp. | reverse complement strand
CAGCACTTCAATGCGCTGGCTATACCATTGCGGCCAGCTATTTTCCTGAGTGCCATCGACAAACCCGACACAGCCTGCACTATCAACGCGATGCCATGCCAGTAACGCTTCAACGATTTGATCTTTCAGTGCATTCCAGCGCTCCGGGCTGCGCGTGGGCGCTTCAACGGACACACCCCGTAGCCGCTCCAGCAGCAGAACATCCGGGCCGGGCGTTTCTTCATGGGTCATGACGCCATAAACCACGGGCATTCGCACGGTGCCATTGCGCGCCAGCATCGAAAACTTCCACGCTAATTGGCGGGCGAGCCCCGGTGATGAAAAGCTCCGAGCCAACAATGGCATCGGGTTCCCCTCGGCATCATACAGCGACCACAGCGCGGTATCTGCCTGCTCATTAATGCACTCCACGCGGCTGAGAGATTCACCCAGCAGATGGCTTAATTCTACGCGTAGCTGTTCCATATCGGTTTACCCCTATAAAAGCCATTGCTTTTATAATGAGCATATGAAATACAAATTTCACCAAACAAGATCAAAATTGCAACAGAAAGGCAGGAAATATTCAGGCAGGAAACGCCCCCTGAGAGCCAGAGGGCGGGAATATTATTTCATTTCGGCGCGTACGCGAGCCAGGTCTTCCGGTGTATCGACCCCCGTCCCCGGCACTTCTTTCGCCACGGCAACGTGAATTTTTTCGCCGTACCACAGCACTCGCAGCTGTTCGAGCATCTCGATGTGCTCCAGCGGGCTTGGCGCCCAGTTGACGTAGCGGCGGATAAACCCGGCGCGGTAACCGTAGATGCCAATATGGCGCAGCAAGGTGTCACCAATTTGTTCACGGCTTTGCGCAAAACGGTCGCGATCCCAGGGAATAGTTGCTCTGGAGAAATACAGCGCGTAACCGTCTTTGTCCATCACCACTTTCACCGCGTTCGGGTTAAAGGCTTCTTCTGCATCGTGAATCGGCACAGCAAGGGTCGCCATACCGGATTGGCTGGCTGCTAAGTTTTCAGCAACCTGGCGAATAATCACCGCCGGGATCATCGGTTCATCACCCTGCACGTTAACAATGACGGTGTCATCGCTAAAGCCACATTTCTCGACCACTTCCGCCAGGCGCTCGGTGCCTGATTGATGGTCGGCGCGGGTCATGCACACTTCACCGCCCGCCGCTTCAACGGCTTTAGCCACCTCTGGGTGATCGGTTGCGACGATAATTCGCTCAGCCCCAGACTCACGGGCACGCTCCAGCACATGCACAATCATCGGTTTGCCGTTGATGTCCTGTAACGGTTTACCCGGCAGACGCGTTGAGGCAAAACGCGCAGGAATAATCACAACGAAACTCATGGTCGATTCTCTTCAGCAGCTAACACGCGGGCTTCGTTTTCCAGCAATACGGGGATACCGTCACGCAGGGGAAACGCCAGATTATCAATTTTGCAAATCAGTTCTTGCTTGTCCTGGCTGTAGTAGAGTTTGCCGTTGCAAACTGGGCAGGCAATAATTTCAAGTAGACGGTGATCCATGGTTCCTCCTGATGGGCCGTATCGAAAACCAGTGCAGCATATCATAGAGCGCTACCGGTCGGCGTCAATCACCCAACCGTGTCGTTGTTGCGTAAAGAGTTTTTCAGCGACCGTGCCAAGCATAATTCTTGTGGCTCCCTGCCAACGGGCAAAATCATTGATGGCCTGCATCAACCCATTTTCCAGGCGCTGACTTACCCGTACGCCGTCTTCAAGGTACAGCGCAAAAATCTCCAGCACGCCATCACGACGATGCATTTTGCTGTCCATACGGCCAACAATTTCCCCTCGGTGCAGCAGTGGCAGCACGAAATAACCGTACTGACGTTTCGGCGCTGGCGTGTAACATTCCAGCCGATAACTGAAATGAAACAACTGCTCGCTACGTTTGCGATCCCAAACCACTGGGTCAAACGGTGACAGCACAGCGCTATGCGTGGCGTTAAGTTTGCCTTCTGCCGCCCGCGAAAGCTGCGTAAACAGGCTGCAATGCACCCACATTTCGCCAAGCTGTTCAACCTCGACCGCCACGACTTTCTGCTGCGCCTGCCACTGTGCCAGCAATTCGCTGAGATTGGGCTGGCGCAAACGGTAGTAATCCGCCAGCCACTGAGGGCGGAAAATGCCCAGGCTACGGGCGCTATTTTCTAGCATGAGTGCTTCGGCCTGCGGCTGCGGCAGCGCATCGGTAGCGTCATTCCATTCCGGCATTACGCGTTCGGTGAGGTCATACACGCGCTGGAAATTGCGCCGCTCGATTACCATTACTTCTCCGGCGGTAAATAGCCCTTCAAGGTGGCGTTTATGCGGCTTCCACGCCCACCAGCCACTCTCCCCTTTACGTGGATGCGTAAAATCGGCTGAGCGTACAGGGCCGTTTTCGGCAATATGGGATTTCAGCGCGCTAATGTCATCGGCGTGTTCTTCCATCCAGTTTTTAGGGTACTTCCAGCCCATCGTGTGCGGGGCCAGCATACGGTGGCGAACGAGCGGAAAATCACTGCGCGGTAGGAAACAGGCTTCATGCGCCCAATATTCCATCAGCTCGCCGCGAGACAGCGCTTCATCCAGCCATATTGACGGGTACGCGCCAAGACGGCTGAACAGCACCAGATAGGGGCTACGTGCGACTACGTTGATAGTATCGATTTGCAGCAGCGACATTTGCTGGATGGTACGAAGAATATCTGCCGCAGTAGGCTGGTGACGGGGCCGGTTGAGGAGACCCTGCGCCGCGAGATGAAGCTGACGTGCGGCGCGAAGGGTAAGACGCAGAGAAGCCATGCCATTTCCCCCGAAAATCGCCGACGCCATCTAGCGCCGAGCGAGGGTTATCAGTTCCTGTAGTAGCGTTTGCGCACGATCGCCACAAAGCACCGCATCAACCGGCAGATACCACCAGTTTTCCTGCGCAAAGGGGCGGCATTTCACCGCATCTTTTTCGGTCATGATCAGCGTTTGTCCTGGCGCGACATGCACTTCGACATCAGCTTGCGTTAGTGCCTGATGATCTGCCAGCGCCACCGTACGCACCGGCGTTAAACCACATGCGTTTAGCGTCGCAAAAAAGCGCGGTGGATGGCCTATTCCCGCCATCGCTACGGCATTTTGCAATGCAGAGACAGGCTGGCGTTCACCGGTAAGCAGATTAATGGCTTCACCAGGGCGCAAGGTCATGGGAATTTCTCCCGGATGTGGCTCGCCGCCGTTGACGATTCGTGCATCGACGGTTTCCAGGCGCGACGCGCGTTCACGCATCGGCCCCGCCGGTAACCACCAGCCATTGCCGAAGCGACGCTCACCGTCGATCACCACGATCTCTTTATCACGCGCCAGGCGATAGTGCTGTAAACCATCGTCAGTCACGATCAACTGTAGATCATGCTCCGCCAGCAGCGCTTTCACCGCGTCAACTCGCAGCGGGGAAACTGCAACCGGCGCGCCGGTACGCTGGAAAATCAGCACCGGCTCGTCGCCAGCTTGCGCCGTGGTGGTTTGTGCTGTGAGCAGCAGCGGATAGTGCTCCGCTTTGCCGCCGTAGCCCCGCGATACCACACCCACGCGAATCCCCTGCCGTTGCAGTTGCTCCACCAGCCAAATGACAACCGGCGTTTTGCCATTACCACCTGCTGTCAGGTTGCCCACGACAACAACCGGGCACGGCGCGCGCCAGGATTTTTTCAGCCCTAGTTGATAGCTCAGGCGAATGAGCCCACTCACCAGGCCATAAAGCCAGGAGAGCGGTAATAACAGCCGCCAAAGCGGCGATTCACCCGACCAGATTTTCGCTATCATTGGCCAAACTGCATTTTGTGCAACTGCGCATAAACGCCGCGATGGGCAAGCAACTCGGCGTGGCTGCCGCGTTCAACGATATAACCGTCTTCTACCACGACAATCTCATCAGCCTGTTCAATGGTAGACAGACGGTGCGCGATGACCAGCGAGGTGCGGTTTTTCTGCAACTCATCCAACGCAGCCTGAATCGCACGTTCTGATTCGGTATCCAGTGCAGAAGTCGCTTCATCGAGAATCAGAATCGGGCTGTTACGCAGCAGCGCACGCGCGATGGCGATACGCTGGCGCTGGCCGCCAGAAAGCAGCACGCCGTTTTCGCCAATAATCGTATCCAGACCGTTATCCATCTTATTGATAAAGTCCATCGCATAGGCCATGCGGGCGGCTTCTTCAATCTGCTCACGGCTGTACTCATCAGTACGCGCGTAGGCGATGTTATTGGCTACGGTGTCGTTAAACAGGTGGACGTTCTGTGAAACCAACGCGACCTGATTACGCAGCGAAGACAGCTTGTATTCACGCAGGTCATGGCCATCAAGCAAGATTTCGCCCTGATCGACATCGTAGAAACGGGTTAACAGGCTGGCAATGGTTGATTTACCCGAGCCAGAACGCCCCACCAGCGCCACGGTTTTCCCCTCTGGAATCTCGAGGTTGATGTTACGCAGCGCAGGAACTTCGCGCCCTGGATAGGTAAAGGTGACATCACGGAATTCAACTTTGCCTTTCGCACGTTCAACGTCGAGCGTACCTTCATCTTTTTCCTGCTCGCTATCAAGAATAGAGAACAGTGTCTGACATGCCGCCATACCGCGCTGGAACTGCGCGTTCACGTTGGTTAACGATTTCAGTGGACGCATCAGGGCAATCATGGAGGAGAAGACCACGGTAATCGTACCGGCGGTCAGCGTATCCATCACGCTCGGGAAGCTCGCGGCATAGAGCACGAACGCCAGCGCCAGAGAGGCAATCAGCTGAATGATAGGGTCAGAGATAGACGATGCTGAAACCAGTTTCATCCCCTGCAAGCGCATTTTATTGCTGACCTTTTCAAAGCGTTTGGTTTCCACTTGCTGGCCACCAAACATCAGCACTTCTTTATGCCCTTTCAGCATTTGTTCTGCGCTGGTGGTCACCTGCCCCAGGGTGTTCTGCATGTTTTTACTGATACTACGGAAGCGTTTAGAGACCACGCGAATCGCTATCGACACAATCGGAGCCAATACGATAAGGATCAGCGACAACTGCCAGCTGTAGTAAAACATCATGATAAACAGGCCGATAATCGATGCCCCTTCACGCACCACAGTAATCAGCGCGCTAGAAGACGATGAGGCAACCTGTTCAGAGTCATAGGTAATGCGCGATAACAGTGTACCGGTGGACTGTTTATCGAAGAAAGAAACTGGCATTCCCATCATATGGCCGAACAACCGACGACGCATTGTCATCACCACTTTGCCGGAAACCCAGGAGATACAGTAGCTAGAGATATAGCTTGTAATGCCGCGCAGGATCATCAAGCCAACAACGACCAGCGGCATCCACAGCAGCACTGAGCGATCCGTTTTACCAAAACCATCATCCAGTAATGGTTTGAGAAGCGATAGCATAAACGTATCGCTAGCTGCGTTGAGGACTAACGCAACGGCCGCCACGATCAACCCTGCTTTAAACGGCGCAATAGTTGGCCAGAGTCGGCGGAAGGTCTGCCACGTGGAGAGATCTTTGTCGTTCTGCATTCAAAAAACCAGCTTGTATTGAAATAGCCGCATATTCTACCCGTTATCGCGAGTCTCGCCAAACCACTGATGATACCAACGTGGTAAAAGTTGATCTCGTAAGCCTTCAATCTTCCAGCCTTTGGCGCTGAAAGTAAGCGTGATTTGCCCCTGATGAGGCGTATCAAACCACGCATACTGCCGTTGAAGATAACGAGCCTTAATCTTTACTGAAGGCAGTCGCCACGCGTTATAGCGGGATGCGGAGGCCATTGCAGCGACACCACCAACGCGCTGGATTAACGCCATGCCCGAGGAGGTTGAACTGCCATGATGAGGAACCTGGATAATTGTAGACGCAAACGGCTGCCAAAAATGGCTTAACATTGCCATTTCCGCCGATAATTCAATATCTCCCGTCAATAGAATGCTATTTTTGCCGTCATCGACCCTGACCACACACGAACCGTTATTGCCTTTTTGCTCCTTACCGGGTAATGGCCAAAGCGCACGAAAAGTTAAACCCTGCCATTGCCAGGATTGCCCACGCGCACAGGGCTGATGCCCTACCCAGCCAAGCGGGCTTTTGACCCACACCTGCGGCCAGGCTTTTTGCAATGAACGCAACCCGCCACGATGATCCAAATGATCATGGCTAAGAATAATTCCCTGTGGGGTAAGCCCATGCCAGCGCAACCAGGGAATAATCAGTTGCTCGCCGCTATCTCCTTCCGGCCACGCTAGCCCTGTATCATAAAGAATGGCTTTGTCGCCGCGAGAAATCACCATCGCCAACCCCTGCCCGACATCCAGCATGGTGACCTGCCAGCGATCTGCCGCTGTTTTTTGCCATAACGGGAAAGCCAAAAGCACACTTAAAGATAGCCACAGCGCTACAAATCGCCAACAACCATTCACACGCCAAATCATCAGTGCAAGCCACGGCAGTAACGACACCCCAATCCATGAACTGCTCACGCTTAACCAGCCCTCGGGCAACAGGCGTAAATAGGCAAATACCTGCGCTATCACGCGATCGGCTGCATACCAAACGCCCATCGCCACCGCCGCAGGAGCACAAATGTGTAGAAACATGCCAAGTAAAATCAGCGGTACGGCAACGAAAGTCACCACCGGAACAGCCAACACATTAGCCAGCAAAGACGTTAGGCTGATACCGTGAAACAACAGAATTTGCAGCGGTGTAAGCAGCAGCATTAAGCCCAGTTGCAAATGAATAAGGCTGAATAAAGGCCGCGTCACAGGCGGATATCGCCACTCTGGCAACGGCAGCCACTGATACCAGAAAATAAGCGTCGCGACCGCAAATGCCGACAACCACAGGCTATCGGAAAGCACCGCCAACGGGTCAATAAACACAATAGCCGCCAGGCAGCACAACCAAACTTCCCAGCCGCTCCACAACCTACCGCTCAGGCGTAACAAACACCAGATAGCCGCAGCCACCACAGTACGCTGCGCAGGCGGTTGCATACCGGTAAAAGTGGCGTATGCCAACCCACTCAGCAGCGCGGCAATTAACGGTACACGCCAACTGACAAAACGTTCTGGCAGGAAAAACTGAATCCCACGAATAAACAGCCACCCCAGCCATGCGCCAAGGGCGATATGCAGCCCTGAAATCGCCATCAGGTGTGATGTGCCGGTTTGCTGCATCAGAGTTTTAATCTCTGAAGCTACCGATAAGCGCTCACCCATGCCTAACGCCAGCATGACATCACGCCAGGGTAAACCCGCCAACGATGCCTGCAATGAGCCCAGAAAGCGCGCACGTAGGCTACAGGCGCTATCAAGCGGTGCTGCGTCGATAATACGTCCGGTCAACGGCCTATGCTGTGATAACGCATAACGCTGTGAATCAAATCCTCCGTCATTTAGCTGACCATGAACGGCACGAACGCTGAGCGTCATTCGCCACTGCTGTCCTGCACAAGGAGGCTGTGGGAGGTAGCTGCCATACAGCACAATTTCTGGTGCAGGAAAAAGCCGCCGCCCGTCCAGGCGAGTTATCTTGCCGCGATGCGTAGTTTGGCCATCGGTTTGTGTTAGTGACATCTCAACGTGGCGATTTTTACCCGGTAGCACCTCGGCAGGACATTGCATTTGCCAGGCCGCCAACACTCCCCAGCAGAAAAACAGCCCAGTCAGCCCCACAATGACAAACGGAATAATGCCTAACGGGGGAAGCGTGGGTAACACACAAAGCGGTAGTATTCCCGCGAGGACACAACAGGCGAGCAGTGGTAAACGCATTGGCAACTCCTTGTTATTCGGGAGTGTCACGCGAACCAAAAAACCTGTCGTTATTGATGTTTGCCGTTTACGTAGCGGATTCCCGTGATTCGTAGCGATTGCATAAGCGTTGCGCTAAATATGCGCGGCGGGTTCCACTCGTAGCGGATCTGCAGAAACGAAAAAAGCACCCGTAGGTGCTTTTCTCTCAATCAAGTTTACCGCACAGCGGCGACATGAACTCAATCGTAAATATTGGCGCGGTCGCGCAGTTCTTTGCCCGGTTTAAAGTGCGGAACGTATTTACCTTCCAGTTCCACTTTGTCGCCCGTTTTCGGGTTACGTCCGGTGCGTGGTGCTCGATAATGCAGAGAGAAGCTGCCGAAACCGCGGATTTCAATGCGCTCACCCTGTGCAAGAGTCGAGGCCATATGCTCCAACATCTCTTTCACCGCATCTTCCACTGCTTTGGCAGGGATATGGGATTGCTGGCTGGCAAGTCTTTCAATCAATTCTGACTTGGTCATGATTCCTCCGGTTTCCTTTCAAGGAAAATTAGCTAACAGCTTATTAAACAAGGGCGACCGTAGCCGCCCTTTGTGCTTGATTACAGGCCTAAACCTGTAATCTGTCAAGTAAACTCATCATAATTCAGATTGTTAAATCTGAATTAGTAAGATTACTCGCCTTTAGCTGCTTTGAATGCTTCAGCCATTGCGTTGGAGAAGTTGCCGTCTTCCTGTTTGTTGTTAACAGTAGCGATTGCATCTTTCTCGTCAGCTTCGTCTTTAGCACGAACAGACAGGCTAATTGCGCGGTTTTTGCGATCAACGCCGGTGAATTTAGCTTCAACGTCGTCACCAACGCTCAGAACCAGAGTCGCATCTTCAACGCGGTCACGGGATGCTTCAGAAGCACGCAGGTAACCTTCAACGCCGTCAGCCAGTTCTACGGTTGCGCCTTTAGCGTCAACTGCAGTTACTTTACCGTTAACGATAGCGCCTTTCTTGTTCAGAGCAACCCAGTTGTTGAACGGATCTTCTGCGAGCTGTTTAACACCCAGGGAGATACGTTCACGTTCTGCGTCAACCTGCAGAACAACTGCAGCGATTTCGTCGCCTTTTTTGTATTCACGAACTGCTTCTTCGCCTGCAACGTTCCAGGAGATGTCAGACAAGTGAACCAGGCCGTCGATGCCGCCGTCCAGGCCGATGAAGATACCGAAGTCAGTGATAGACTTGATTTTACCTTCAACACGGTCGCCCTTGTTGTGGGTTTCCGCGAACTGCTGCCATGGGTTGTTTTTGCACTGCTTCAGGCCCAGGGAGATACGACGACGTTCTTCGTCGATATCCAGAACCATAACTTCCACTACATCACCAACGTTAACAACTTTGGATGGGTGGATGTTTTTGTTGGTCCAGTCCATTTCGGAAACGTGAACCAGGCCTTCAACGCCTTCTTCGATTTCAACGAAGCAGCCGTAGTCGGTCAGGTTGGTCACGCGACCAGTCAGTTTGGTACCTTCTGGATAACGCTTAGCGATAGCTACCC
>JBOFJM010000809.1:0-2220 GCA_051656825.1 Kluyvera sp. | reverse complement strand
CCTGATTGTGACGCGCTTTTTCCACGGCCTGGCGGCTGCGGCAGCCAGTGTGGTGATCAACGCCCTGATGCGCGATATCTACCCGAAAGAAGAGTTTTCACGGATGATGTCGTTCGTGATGCTGGTCACCACCATTGCGCCGCTGCTCGCGCCGATGATTGGTGGTGCGGTGCTGGTGTGGTTTAGCTGGCATATGATTTTCTGGATTCTGGCGGTTGCCGCGCTGCTCGCCTCTGCGATGATCTACTTCTTTATTGATGAAACATTGGCGGTAGATAAGCGGCAGCCGTTCCGTCTGCGTACCACGCTTGGCAACTTTGCTTCGCTGTTTCGCCATAAACGTGTGCTGTCTTATATGCTGGCGAGCGGTTTCAGTTTTGCGGGGATGTTCTCGTTCCTTAGCGCTGGGCCGTTTGTTTACATCGAGCTAAATCATGTTTCGCCACAGCACTTTGGCTACTACTTCGCGCTGAATATTGTCTTCCTGTTTATTACCACCACCATTAACAGCCGCTTTGTGCGCCGCGTTGGTGCGCTGTGGATGTTCCGCACGGGGTTGGTTATCCAGTTTGTCGCGGCGATAGGGATGGTGGTGTGTGCGCTGTTGGATGTTGGTTTCTGGTCGCTGGTGCTAGGGGTTGCGGTCTTTGTGGGCTGTGTCTCAATGGTGTCATCGAATGCGATGGCGGTGATCCTCGATGAGTTTCCGCACATGGCAGGGACGGCGTCATCGCTGGCAGGGACGTTCCGCTTTGGTATCGGAGCGATTATCGGCGCACTGCTGTCGTTAGCCACGTTTACCACCGCATGGCCAATGTTGATCTCGATCGCATTGTGCGCCACCTGTTCAATACTGTTCTACTTGTACGCCAGCCGCCGCCGCAAAACCTCGCAATAATCGATCTTCGAAGGGGCGAATGCGCCCCTTTTTTGATACATATCAACAGAAATTGCATTGCCGATAGGGTGCAATGTTTCTTTTATGTAAAATCTATTAATATAGAAAGTCACATTGTTGTAGATAAAAAGGTTGTGTTAGATCACAGAAACGGGTACATATAGCGCGCAAATGCATCAGTACACTGACTTGTTTCGTATGAAAAATGTTGTATGCAGGCGTTTTTTTTCTGAATGCAGGACGATTTGTCAACAATGTGTTAATATGGATGTGAAATAATTGTGAAGCACCTTTGCTTCCGGGGAAGAACGTAATGACATTACAACTATCAATCGTACATCGACTGCCGCAGGACTATCGTTGGTCTGCGGGTTTTGCAGGTTCCAAAGTTGAACCGATTCCGCAAAACGGCGTGTCAGGCGACAACGCGCTGGTGGCACTCAAGCTGTTAAGCCCGGATGGCGATAACGCCTGGCCGGTTATGCACTCACTCAGCCAGGCGTTGACCGATATCTCCGTTGACTGCTCGGTGCTGGAATGCGAAGGGGAACCGTGCCTGTTTGTAAAACGTCAGGACGAGTTCGCGGCGACCTGCCGTCTGAAAAACTTTGGCGTCGCGATTGCCGAGCCGTTCTCAGGCAACAATCCGTTCTAAACGTCAGCTCAATGCAATGAGCTGACGGGTATATTCCTGCTGCGGTGCTGCAAACAGGCGCCGACACTCACCTTGTTCGACAACTTCTCCCTGGCGCAGCACGATAACCTGGTGGCATAGCGAGCGGATCACCCGTAGATCGTGGCTGATAAAAATATAGGCCAGCCGATGTTTTTCTTGTAATGCTTTGAGTAGCGCCAGAATTTGCGCCTGAACGGTGCGATCGAGCGAAGACGTCGGTTCATCCAATATCATCAGTTCTGGCTTGAGGATCAACGCCCGCGCGATGGCAATGCGCTGACGCTGGCCGCCGGAAAACTCTGCCGGATAACGGTTCCGGGCCTCTGGATCTAACCCCACCTCATTCATCACCTGAATGACCTGCCGCTCGCGTTCAGCGGCTGACAGCGCCGGATGGTGCACTCGCAGGCCTTCTTCAATAATCTGTAGTGCGCTAAGGCGCGGGTTCAGCGCTGAGTTAGGATCCTGGAATACCACTTGAATTCGGTGGCGCAGCGGCAGCATTTGCTGGCGGTTGCGTGCCTGAATAGCTTCTCCGGCGAAGCGAATATCGCCCTGCGAGGCAATAAGGCGCAGCAGCGCAAGCCCAGTGGTACTTTTCCCAGAACCGGACTCACCCACCAGCCCCAGCGTTTCACCGGTGCGC
>JBOFJM010000808.1:0-8694 GCA_051656825.1 Kluyvera sp. | reverse complement strand
GCACCGATTTCCCTGCGGGGCCGAGGGGATTGTCAAGGGGGACTCGGCAGTCCCCCTTGACCCGTTCACAGGAACAGGTGCTTCATGTTCTACAAAACATCAGGTGAACGGAATGTGGCGCTTAACTGACCAGCATTACAGCATTCAGCAAGGATAACGGAGGCCGGATAGCATGACGCTTATCTGGCCTACCGCATTATCCCTTAGTCGTTAATCTTCGGATGCTGCATCACCAGCCGCGAACGTTTTTCCTGAAGCTCGGCAATCTCTGCATCAAGATCTTCAATTTTATGTTCGATATGGTCATGGTGTTCCTGAAGGATCTCTCGCGCTTCTTCGATGTCCGATGCCGCTGGCGTCGCACCTTTCAGTGGACGGTTAGCCGTCTCTTTCATCGTGATACCCGTCAACAGACCGATAACCGCAATCACCATCAGGTAATACGCTGGCATCATCAGGTTTTGCGACGTTTCCACCAACCAGGCCGCCAGGGTCGGCGTCAGGCCAGCAATCAGCACCGAGATGTTAAAGGCGCTTGCCAGTGCACTGTAACGGATATGCGTTGGGAACATCGCCGGTAACGACGACGCCATCACACCGATAAAGCAGTTGAGGATCACCGCCAGCAACAGCAGGCCGGAGAAAATCAGGCCAATCGAATTGCTGTTAATCAGCATAAAGGCCGGAATCGAACACACCAGCAGCGCCAGACTACCAATCAGGATAAACGGACGGCGACCAAAGCGGTCACTCAGCAGACCCATAATCGGCTGTACGAACAGCATACCAATCATAATCGCGATAATAATCAGCACCCCGTGGTCTTCGGAGTAGTGCAGGTTATGCGACAGATAGCTCGGCATGTAGGTCAGCAGCATGTAGTAAGTGACGTTGGTAGAAATCACCAGGCCAATACAGGTCAGCAGGCTACGCCAGTGCTGGGTAGCAATCTCTCTAAACGAGACTTTCGGCCCGTCCTGAAGACCCTGACGGTCGCCGTGTTCGAGTTTCTCGACGTGTTGCTGGAACGCTGGCGTTTCTTCCAACGCATGACGCAGGTACAGACCGATAATCCCTAATGGCAGTGCGACGAAGAACGGAATACGCCAGCCCCACTCAAGGAAGTTCTCTTCACCGACCATCGAGGAGAGCAGAACCACCAGACCCGCACCCAGTACGAACCCGGCAATAGAACCGAAGTCCAACCAGCTCCCCATAAACCCACGCTTACGGTCAGGCGAGTATTCGGCAACAAATATCGACGCCCCGGTATATTCACCACCCACCGAGAAGCCCTGCGCCATTTTACACAGCAGCAGCAAGATAGGAGCCCAAATACCAATGGTGTCGTACGATGGAATAAGACCAATACAGAATGTACTGATCGACATTATCACAATGGTTATTGCCAGTATTTTCTGGCGACCGTATTTATCCCCCAGCATCCCGAAAAACAGACCGCCCAAAGGACGAATCAGGAAGGGAACGGAGAATGTCCCCAGCGCAGCAATCATCTGCACGCTAGGATCGGCATCCGGGAAAAAGACTTTACCCAGCGCATAGGCCACGAACCCGTAGACCCCGAAATCGAACCACTCCATTGCGTTGCCCAACGAGGCAGCGGTAATCGCCTTACGCAATTTAGCGTCGTCGATAATAGTGACGTCACGAAGCGTGATCGGTTTTACTTTTTTCCTTCTAAGCATGGTTTTCCTCGTTCAAATTCGCCTTGAACGCACACCCAGTGGCTGCAAACGGCAGGGCGTTTGCGAGGGCGCGTAAAAAAGAACCGTGGAGATTCTGGTTCCGTTTATCCAAGCGTAGCAGGTTTGCTTGTCTCCGTTAGATGATGTGTGTTTTCACCGGGAGCCTGTACAACCAAACCTGTTGAGCCTGATGGCGAGTCAGTTAAAAAGATGACCCTCTAAAAAGCGTAACACGGAGAGCCAAGCCTATTTACCCTAACAGCGATTATTATCGTGATCAACTTAACAAAAAAATCACCTCCGCTGCCACGCCGAAATATATCGCTCACATCCCTTTTTTTTTCGCCCATTTTTGCGCCTGAAGAATTGTACAAATATTCATCAAAACTCTCTATTTTATCTACCAATTAAGATAAAAAAGATTTCTAAACATTTCACAATGTCGTCACAGCAATTTTATCTTCCACCCAATTCGTTATTCCTAATTTGAAATATGTGATCCACATAACTAAAACACCGTTTTATTTTCATTGAATCAATATTCCAGTAACTGCATTATAGCGTCAGAAACAGCGTTAAACATGCCAGAAAACGCCGCTGTCATCGGGTGAAATTTGGATGCAACACCAGAAAAAACCAAGCTAACAAGCTGAAATTATTATACTTAACCTCTTCTACCTTCCTGGAAGGTAAGAAGCGAGGATGCCACATGAAAATTAAAGCAACTATGGAACGAATCCCTGGCGGGATGATGCTTATCCCGTTACTGTTAGGCGCCGTATTAAATACGTTTGCGCCTAATACCGGTGAATATTTCGGGTCTTTCACCAAAGGAATGATCGGCGGAACAGTGCCTATTTTGGCGGTCTGGTTCTTCTGTATTGGGGCATCCATTGATTTACGCGCTACCGGCACGGTTTTACGCAAGTCCGGCACACTGGTATTGACCAAAATCGCCGTGGCCTGGGTGGTCGCAATGATTGCCGCAATGTTTATTCCTGATAGCGGAATTCAGACCGGTTTCTTCGCCGGTTTATCGGTACTGGCTATCGTTTCTGCTATGGATATGACCAACGGCGGCCTGTATGCCAGCCTGATGAATAAGTACGGCTCTAAAGAAGAATCGGGGGCATTTGTCCTGATGTCGCTCGAATCTGGCCCGCTGATGACGATGGTTATCCTTGGTTCCGCTGGCCTGGCGACCTTTGAACCTCACCACTTTATCGGTGCGGTACTGCCGTTCCTGATTGGCTTTGCGCTCGGTAATCTCGACCACGACCTGCGCGCGTTCTTCAGCAAAGCGACGCCGGTGTTGATTCCGTTCTTCGGCTTCGCGCTGGGTAACACCATTAACCTGAGCGTTATCCTCGACACCGGCCTGCTGGGTATCGTGCTGGGCGTGGCGGTTATCATCATCACCGGTATTCCGCTGATTATCGCTGACCGCGTGCTCGGCGGCGGTAACGGTACGGCTGGTGTGGCAGCATCTTCTGCGGCAGGAGCAGCGGTAGCAAACCCGGTCATTATTGCCCAGATTAACCCGTCATTCGCACCGGTTGCCGCTTCTGCCACGGCGTTGGTGGCGGCCAGTGTGATTGTTACCGCGATTCTGGTACCGATTATTACCGCGCTGTACGCCAAACGTTATGGCAAACCACAGCCAGTTGAAAACAAAGCAAAAACGATACCAGAAGCCGCTCACCACTAATCTCCCGCCCCCCTCATTCGAGGGGGGTTTTACCCTTTCTGCCCCGCCTTTCTCCCCTCGTCTTCTGGGATAACACCGACAAATGCAGGGTTTTGTTGTATCATTAAGCCTATTTTCGGCGTGTTGCCGTTTCACAGGCCTTTGCCTTTCGCACTGCACTTTTGAGGATATCCCCCATGTCATTACCCCACTGCCCACAATGTAATTCCGAATATACCTACGAAGACAACGGCATGTTTATCTGCCCGGAATGCGCCCACGAGTGGAACGATGCCGAACCGGCACAAGACAGCGATGAGCTGATTGTTAAAGACGCAAACGGCAACCTGCTGGCCGACGGCGACAGCGTAACCGTGGTGAAAGATCTGAAGGTCAAAGGTAGTTCTTCTATGCTGAAAATCGGCACCAAAGTGAAGAACATCCGTCTGGTCGAAGGCGACCACAATATCGATTGCAAAATCGATGGTTTCGGCCCAATGAAGCTGAAATCTGAGTTCGTTAAAAAGAACTGATCCTGCCCGGCATCGCCAAAATAGCGATGCTGATGCTGGACTTATCTGGCCTACCTCGTAGGCCAGATAAGTTGCCCCCTCCCGCCACGCTTCGCTCCCTGAATCGACACGCACTACACTTAATAGGCTCTTCTTTACCTGAGGTAACGATTATGCCCTTAAGCCCCTATCTCGCATTTTCCGGCAACTGCGCCGATGCTATCGCCTACTACCAGCAGGCGCTGGGTGCGGACTGCGCTACAAAATCAGTTTTGGCGAAATGCCCCCTTCCTCGATGGATGACGAAGGCGGCTGCCCCTCCGGGCTTCACTTCCCCGACAGTGCCATTGCCCATGCCAACGTTCATATCGCGGGCAGCGATATCATGATGAGCGACGCCGTTCCTGCTGAGAGTCTCCGCTATTCGGGCTTTACGCTAGTGCTCGACACCGAGGATGTACGCGAAGGTAAACGCTGGTTCGATAATCTGGCAGCCAACGGCAAAGTCGAAATGCCGTGGCAAGAAACCTTTTGGGCTCATGGCTTTGGTCGCGTGATCGACCGTTACGGCGTACCGTGGATGATTAACGTCATTAAACAGCAGCAGCCCACGCTCTGAAACGGCGGGAGGCGCGCCCTCCCGCTCTGTCATGAAATCCCCGCCAATTGTTCATCATCAAGTAACCATCCGTTAACCCATCCGTCACATTAGTTCGCCACGATGGAGCCACTTTTATACGGGGGCTTCAGTATGCAAACGATTATTCGCGTTGAGAAACTCAACAAAACGTTTCATCAGCACCAGGTTCTGCACGCCATTGACTTAACCCTCCACACCGGTGAGATGGTGGCTCTGCTGGGGCCATCCGGTTCCGGCAAATCCACCCTTTTACGTCATTTAAGCGGCCTGATTGTCGGCGACAAAACGCCGGGAGGCCGCGTTGAATTGCTGGGCAAAACCGTGCAACAGAGCGGGCGTCTGGCGCGCGATATCCGCAAAATCCGCGCGCACACCGGCTACATCTTCCAGCAGTTCAACCTTGTAAACCGCCTGAGCGTGCTGGAAAACGTGCTGATTGGCGCGCTCGGCAGCACCCCATTCTGGCGTACCTGCCTGCGCTGGTTCAGCCGTGAGCAAAAGCAGCGCGCCCTGCAAGCGTTGACCCGCGTCGGAATGGCGCATTTTGCCCACCAGCGCGTTTCAACGCTCTCCGGCGGCCAGCAGCAGCGCGTCGCCATCGCCAGAGCGCTGATGCAGCAGGCAAAAGTGATTCTGGCCGATGAGCCTATCGCCTCGCTGGATCCAGAATCCGCACGCATCGTAATGGATACCCTACGCGACATTAACCAGACCGATGGCATCACCGTAGTGGTGACGCTGCATCAGGTCGATTACGCCCTGCGCTACTGCGAACGCATTGTTGCGCTACGTCAGGGGCATGTGTTCTACGACGGTAGCAGCCAACTGTTTGATAACGAACGTTTTGACCATCTCTACCGCAGCATGAATCGCGTCGAACAGAACGCGCAGGCTGCCTGACATCCCCTCAATAAGGAATGGAAATGAGCGCTAAAATTATTGCCTCGCTGGCCTTCACCAGCCTGTTCAGCCTCAGCACCCTGTTCAGCCCGGCTCACGCCGAAGAGCAGGAAAAAGCGCTGAATTTCGGCATTATTTCAACGGAATCACAGCAAAACCTGAAGCCGCAGTGGACACCCTTTCTGCAAGATATGGAGAAAAAACTGGGGGTGAAAGTGAACGCATTCTTCGCCCCAGACTACGCCGGGATTATCCAGGGAATGCGCTTTAACAAAGTGGATATCGCCTGGTACGGCAACCTCTCGGCGATGGAAGCGGTGGATCGCGCCAACGGCCAGGTATTCGCTCAAACCGTGGCAGCAGACGGATCGCCAGGCTACTGGAGCGTGCTGATCGTTAACAAAGACAGCCCGATCAACAACCTCAACGATCTGCTGGCAAAACGTAAAGATCTCACCTTTGGCAACGGCGATCCTAACTCAACGTCCGGCTTCCTCGTCCCTGGCTATTACGTCTTCGCCAAAAACAATATCTCCGCCAACGACTTTAAGCGCACGGTCAACGCCGGACATGAAACCAACGCCCTCGCCGTCGCCAACAAGCAGGTGGATGTCGCCACCAACAATACCGAAAACCTCGACAAGCTGAAGGTTTCCGCGCCGGACAAGCTAAAAGAGCTGAAGGTTATCTGGAAATCTCCGCTGATCCCGGGCGATCCGATCGTGTGGCGTAAAAACCTGCCTGAAACCACCAAAGACAAGATCTACGACTTCTTTATGAATTACGGCAAGACGGCGGAAGAAAAAGCGGTGTTAGCGCGTTTGGGCTGGGCGCCGTTCCGCGCCTCCAGCGACCTGCAACTGGTTCCCATTCGCCAACTGGCGCTGTTTAAAGAGATGCAGGGCGTGAAGGACAACAAAGGCTTAAGCGACCAGGACAAAGCCGAGAAAACCACGGCGATCAAAGCCAGGCTGGACGATCTCGACCGCCTGACCGCCGCGCTGAGCGCGATGAGTTCGGTAAACAAAGCAGTGCAATGATGACCCCCTCTCCCCAAACACAACTGTAGGCCGGATAGGGCGAAACCGCCCTCCGGCAAAAAACATCACGGAGCCTCTATGCAAACCATCACCGTTCCCCCGCCGAAGCGCAGTTGGTTCTCGCTGATGAGTTGGGCCGTTGTGCTCGCGGTACTGGCCGTGTCGTGGAAAGGTGCGGAAATGGCCCCGCTCACGCTGATTAAAGACGCGGGCAACATGGCGACCTTCGCCGCAGACTTCTTCCCGCCGGATTTCAGCCAATGGCAAGACTACCTCAGTGAAATGGCCATCACCCTGCAAATTGCCGTATGGGGTACGGCGCTGGCGGTGGTTTTGTCCATTCCATTTGGCCTGATGAGCGCTGAAAACCTTGTGCCCTGGTGGGTTTACCAGCCGGTGCGAAGGGCGATGGACGCCTGCCGCGCCATCAATGAAATGGTCTTTGCCATGCTGTTTGTCGTCGCCGTTGGCCTTGGCCCCTTTGCCGGCGTGATGGCGCTGTTTATCCACACCACCGGCGTGCTCTCCAAACTGCTTTCCGAAGCGGTCGAAGCGATTGAACCCGGCCCGGTGGAAGGCATCCGCGCCACTGGCGCTAACAAACTCGAAGAGATCCTCTACGGCGTGCTGCCGCAGGTAATGCCGCTGCTCATTTCCTATTCGCTGTATCGCTTTGAGTCTAACGTCCGTTCCGCCACCGTCGTCGGTATGGTCGGCGCAGGCGGAATTGGCGTCACGCTGTGGGAGGCGATTCGCGGCTTCCAGTTCCAGCAAACCTGCGCATTGATGGTGCTCATCATCGTCACGGTCAGCCTGCTGGATTTCCTCTCTCAACGCTTGCGTAAGCACTTTATCTGATTAGCGAGGCATTGATTACTATGCACTTGTCTACACATCCGACCAGTTATCCGACGCGTTATCAAGAGATAGCCGCACGGCTTGAACAGGAACTTCGCCAGCATTATCGCTGCGGCGACTACTTGCCTGCCGAGCACCAACTGGCGGCGCGTTTCGACGTCAACCGCCACACGCTGCGCCGCGCTATTGACCAGCTCGTGGAAAAAGGCTGGGTACAGCGCCGCCAGGGCATTGGCGTGCTGGTGCTGATGCGCCCGTTCGACTATCCGCTCAACGCCCAGGCGCGCTTTAGCCAGAACTTACTGGATCAAGGCAGCCACCCCACCAGCGAAAAATTGCTGTCGGTGCTGCGACCGGCTTCCGGCCACGTGGCGGATGCGCTGGGCATTGGCGAAGGCGATAACGTCATTCACCTGCGCACCCTGCGTCGGGTCAACGGCGTGGCGCTGTGCCTGATTGACCACTACTTTGCCGACCTTTCCCTGTGGCCAACGCTGCAACGCTTCGACAGCGGCTCGCTGCACGACTTTCTGCGCGAGCAAACGGGGATGGCGCTCACACGCAGCCAGACGCGCATCAGCGCCCGTCGCGCACAGGCCAAAGAGAGCCAACGCCTTGAAATTCCTAACCTGTCGCCGCTGATGTGCGTACGCACGCTTAACCATCATGAAGACGCCAAAAGCCCGGTGGAATACTCCGTCAGCCTGACACGCGCCGACATGATTGAATTTATTATGGAGCACTGAATGCACACCGATACCGCTACCCGCCAGCACTGGATGTCCGTGCTGGCGCACAGCCAACCGGCAGAACTGGCAGCCCGCATCAACGCGCTGAATATTACCGCCGACTACGACATCATCCGCGCCGCCGAAACGGGGCTGGTACAAATCCAGGCGCGAATGGGCGGCACGGGCGCGCGTTTTTTTGCCGGTGACGCCACCCTCACTCGCGCCGCCGTGCGTTTGAGCAACGGCACACTCGGCTATAGCTGGGTGTTGGGGCGCGATAAACAGCACGCTGAGCGCTGCGCCATGCTTGATGCACTGCTTCAGCAACCCGTTCATTTTCAAACATTAATCGAAACCTTAATCACCCCACTGGACGCTAACCGGATGGCGCGCATCGCGGCACGTCAGGCAGAAGTGAACGCCAGTCGGGTTGATTTCTTTACGTTGGTTCGCGGAGATAACGCATGACCCTGGAAACCGCTTTTATGCTTCCCGTGCAGGATGCCCAGCACAGTTTTCGTCGCCTGTTGAAGGCCATGAGCGAGCCGGGCGTTATCGTTGTCCTGCATCAGCTCAAATACGGCTGGCAGCCGTTAAATATCGCCACCACCAGCGTGCTG
>JBOFJM010000807.1:0-1744 GCA_051656825.1 Kluyvera sp. | reverse complement strand
TGATCGAGTACATAGAACACAAAGCCGAAGCTGATACCAGTGACCACTCGCACACCCATAGGCACACTACGCAGCGGGCCGAAGATAAACGACAGTGCCATGAGCATCATGACCGCCACAGAAAGTGGCTGGAAGACTTTGCTCCACATATTAAGCTGGTAACGCCCGGAGTCCTGGCCACTCGCTTTCAGGTACTTAACATAGTTGTGCAGACCGCTAATAGATAATGCATCTGGATCTAGCGCGACAACGCCAAGTTTGTCCGGCGTCAGCGTGGTTTTCCAGGTGCCACTCACGGTCTGTGAGCCAGTAATCTGTTTTGGATTGCTCAGGTCAGATTCATCCACCTGCGACAAACGCCACACCTTTTGCTCGTTATCAAACTTCGCGTTAGCCGCATAGCGCACAGAGAGCAGGCGTCGCTCTTTGCTAAAGCTATAGATACTTACACCACCCAGCTCTTCATTACCTTTCACCCGCTCGATGTAGACAAAGTTGTGGCCGTCTTTCGCCCACATACCTTGTTGCGTCGAGAGCAGTGAGCCGCCAAACATCTGCTGTGCGCGGTAGTTACGCGCCATCTGCTCGCCCTGCGGAGCGACCCATTCGCCCATTGCCATCGTCAGCAATACCAGCGGAATCGCCGTTTTCATCACCGACAGTGCAACCTGCATACGGGTGAAACCGGAAGCCTGCATCACCACTAATTCACTGCGCTGAGCCAGCATCCCCAGCCCCAGCAACGCGCCAAGCAGTGCTGCCATCGGGAAGAAAATCTGGATATCTTTTGGCACGCTGAGGATGGTATAGACGCCCGCGCCTAGCGCGTCGTAGCTACCCTGCCCGGCCTTTTTCAACTGTTCGACAAACTTAATAATGCCGGACAGCGACACCAGCATGAACAACGTCATCATGATGGTCGTCAAAATAGTTTTGCCGATATAGCGGTCAAGTACACCAAATGGCTGCATTATACCGCTCCTTTATGCATAACTTTGGCGCGAATACGCCGCATCGGAACGGTATCCCACAGGTTCAGCAACACGGCGAGCGCGAAGTAAACCAGGTTGACCGTCCACATCCACAGCGCTGGGTCGATTTTGCCTTTACCCGCACTGGATTTAAGCGAGGTTTGCAGCAAGAAGAACACCAGATACAGCAGCATCGCTGGCAGCATCGACAGCACGCGCCCCTGACGCGGGTTAACCACGCTCAGCGGCACAACCATCAGCGCCATAATAAACACCGTCGCAATCAGCGTGAAACGCCAGTGCAGCTCGGCGCGGGCACGGTCGCTATCCGTATTCCACAGGGTTTGCATGTCCATCTGCTCGGTATCGGTTGGGTCTGACGACACCGCCTGATGACCAACAATCGCCTGATAGTTTTTGAAATCGGTAATGCGGAAATCACGCAGCATCGCGGTTCCCTCAAAGCGTGTTCCCTGGTTCAAGGTCACAATCTGAGCACCATCTTTGCGTTGAGAAAGCTGGCCGGAGTCGGCAACCACAACGGAAGGACGCGCAGAGCCTTTCGGCCGCAACTGCGCCAGGAATACGTCATGGAACTTCGCGCCGTCTACGCCTTCGATAAACAATACGGCGTTACCGTCGTTAGATTGCTGGAACTGCCCTTGCGCCAGGGCAGCCAGGCCAGGGTTTGCTTTTGCTTCCGCCAACACTTCATCCTGGTGACGAGACGACCACGGCCCCGCCCACATGACGTTGACTGCTGCCACGATACC
>JBOFJM010000806.1:0-1916 GCA_051656825.1 Kluyvera sp. | reverse complement strand
CGCAATCCGGCATTTAAAACGGCGGGGGTTTCCGCTACTGCCACTCAGTTATTAGGGGTTTCAGAACCTGCGCTATTTGGGATTGTGATGCGCTCCGGCGTTCGTGCTATCGCCATCATGTTAACCAGCTCGGCGCTGGGCGGAATGGTGCTCTCTTTATTATCGGTCAAAGCCAATTCTTACGGTCTGGCAGTGTTGTTATCACCGTTAATGTATATCTATGACCGCTACCAGGTCGTGAGTTATGTCTGTGTGGGGATCGCGGTATTTATTTTCGCCTTTACTTTAACCTCCCTGTTGGTCAATGTGAATAAATCGCCCACGGATAATAAAGTGAAATCAAATAATAACAGCATAGCGTAATTCGCTAATTATTAATGATTATATATGCGCAGTAGTGCGTAGGGTTTCTTATTGCCCGCGCACGTCTGCTGGCTTATGAGAAAATACAATGAAAATAAATAATCTTGCCTTTGGTGCATTACTTTTACCCTGCGTTGGGTACAGCGCAGAACTGACTCTGAGTGACATTAGTGCGCGTCTGGAAAAACTAGAGCAAGAGCTCCATCAGTCACGATCGCAATTATCGCTGGCGGAACAGAAAATCAATCAGGCCGAAAAGCGAGCCGCAGCGGCGGAGCGAAGTGCGGCACAAGCGCAGGAAGAATTACGCACCGTGCGACAACCTCACAGCGACATTGCGCTGACAACGTCTCCTGCTTTTAGTCAAGAGGCTTCGGGCGGGCAAATGACGGAGCTGAAGTTTGGCGGCTACGCGCGCACTGGTATTCTCAGTAGTAAGCAGGGCAACACCACCACTGTCGGCCCTTCAATGACGCCAGCCGGTAGCTCTGGCGGTAGCGTTGGGCGCCTGGGCAATGAGTCTGATACTTATGTGACGGCAGATATGAATTATCTCCGTCAGTATGAAAATAATGCAAAACTGCGTTACTACATGAAAATTGCTGAATGGGATAAAACTTACAATACCGACAGCTCTTTTAACGGACAGATGAATGTGCGGCAGGCTTTTGTTGAAATGAGCGATATGCCTACCTTTAGCGGGCCATTTCAAAAAGCGACCTTGTGGGCGGGAAAACGTGAAGATCGCGACAACTTCGATATCCATTGGCTTGATTCCGATATGATGAACCTGATCGGTACCGGCGCCGGAGTTTACGACGTCAATTTTTGGGGGGATGTTAAAACGAATTTTTCGGTCTATGGGCGTAGCTTTGATGATATCGATACCATGGAAAATGTTGAATATAACAACATGACCGGAGCGGATAATACCTTTATTCAGAACTATACATTTACGTTGAATAACCGACTTGGGCCGTGGCAATGGATGCTCAATGGTCTTTACGCGAAAGATAATAATAAACGGATTAATGATGGTCTGGCGACGGATAAGGCCGCGTCAAGCGGTATTAATACCATGCTGGCTTATCATGGCGACAGTTTTTACGGATTGGGGCCTGGTTCGTCAAAGACCGTGCTACTGTACGGCAAAGGACTTGGCGCGGAAGTTCGCGGCCCAGGTTCTGATGGTTACTTGATTGACGATGCCTGGACCGTCAAATTTGCCTCTTACGGAGTCACGCCACTTAACGGTCAATTCAGTTGGGCACCATTGCTGGTTACACAAAGCAGCAATAACCGTTATCTCAGTGACGACCACTATTTTTGGGTAACCCTTAACTCGCGGTTTATTCAGGAGATCAACCAAAACTTCGCCCTGCAATATGAAGCTAGTTATCAATATATTAATATCGACCCTAAGGGCTTTAATGGTCGTCAGTCGGTCAACGGTAGTTATAGGAAATTAACCTTTGCCCCAACCTTTAAAATGCATAATGTCACCGATTTATTTGAGCGCCCGGAAATTCGCTTTTTCGCAACTTACATGAACT
>JBOFJM010000805.1:0-7921 GCA_051656825.1 Kluyvera sp. | reverse complement strand
AATTACGTGTTCACTCAGAGACTTGGTATTCATTTTTCGTCTTGCGACGTTAAGAATCCGTATCATTGAGTGCCCACACAGATTGTCTGATAAATTGTTAAAGAGCAGTGCAACGCGGCGTTAAGCTCACCGTTGCGAGGTGGCATATATTACGCTTTCCTCCTTCAGAGTCAAGCGTTTATTTTCGCTTTTCTCCGGCGGCTTGTTTGCCGTTGTTCCGTGTCAGTGGGAGCGCATTATAGGGAGTTATTTCAGGCTGACAAGGGGAAAAATGAATTTTTCTTTCAACCGCTCACCTTTTCATCGTTACGTTGATTATTTATGCTTTTTGATAGCGGCAGGCAGCTCTGCAAGGCTATTAATCACCCAATCTGCGGCTTTTTCCGCCTCTTCAGTGACCGGCTTGCCTGTACGCACCAGAACTTTAGTTCCGACACTCGCCGCAGCCGCAGCCTGCATATCTTCTATTTTGTCACCGACCATATAAGAAGAAGCCATATCAATGTGCAGATATTCCTGCGCTGACTTGAACATTCCCGGATGTGGCTTACGGCAGTCGCACACCTGGCGGTATTCTTCTACTGTTCCCTGTGGGTGGTGCGGGCAATAATAGATACCATCAAGATCGACACCACGGTCAGCCAAAGACCAGTCCATCCACTCCGTCAGCGTTTCGAACTGCGCTTCGGTAAATTTCCCGCGAGCGATACCGGACTGGTTGGTCACCAGTATCAGGGCATAGCCCATTTCTTTTAATTCACGCATAGCGTCAATAACGCCATCGATAAATTCAAAATCATCTATTTCATGAACATAGCCATGATCGACATTAATCGTGCCATCACGATCGAGAAAAATAGCGGGTACGGACTTTGCCACCGTGTTGCTCCTGAATAAGGCATGTGCCCTTAGTATCGCATGTTTCGCCAGGCAAGAAAGCGTCGATCGCATAAATCAGATTGATTTAGACGTCTAGATACCTTAACATCCATTTTGTTGACGGTCATTTCCCGTCTATAGCAGAAGAAAATGCCACGGATAACAGCTAAGCGATAATAAATAATCCAATGATTAAACTTTCGAATATTACCAAAGTGTTCCAGCAGGGCCACCGCACAATACAGGCGCTGAACAACGTCAGCCTGCACGTGCCTGCTGGGCAAATTTATGGCGTCATTGGCGCATCTGGTGCTGGCAAAAGTACGCTGATTCGCTGCGTGAACCTGCTTGAGCGCCCAACTGAAGGCAGCGTTCAGGTAGATGGCCAGGAACTGACTGCGTTATCTGAAACAGCGCTGACTAAAGCACGTCGCCAGATTGGCATGATTTTCCAGCACTTTAACCTGCTGTCATCACGCACCGTGTTTGGCAACGTGGCGCTGCCACTGGAACTGGACAACCTGTCGAAGGACGAAATCAAGCACCGCGTCACTGAACTGCTGGATCTCGTCGGTCTTGGCGACAAACACGATAGCTACCCGTCGAACCTGTCCGGCGGTCAGAAACAGCGTGTGGCGATTGCCCGTGCGCTGGCGAGCAACCCGAAAGTGCTGCTGTGCGATGAAGCCACCAGCGCGCTGGACCCAGCCACTACCCGCGCTATTCTGGAGCTGCTGAAAGACATTAACCGTCGTCTGGGGCTGACGATTCTGCTCATCACCCATGAAATGGACGTTGTGAAGCGCATTTGTGACTGCGTAGCCGTTATCAGCAACGGTGAACTGATTGAACAAGATACGGTTAGCGAAGTGTTCTCGCATCCGAAGACGCCGCTGGCGCAGCAGTTCATTCAATCCACGCTGCATCTGGACATCCCGGAAGATTACCTGGCACGTCTGAAAGCAGAACAGAATGCCGACAGTATGCCGATGCTACGCATGGAGTTCACCGGTCATTCTGTCGATGCACCGCTGCTGTCGGAAACGGCACGTCGCTTTAACGTTAACAACAACATTATTAGCGCGCAGATGGATTACGCAGGCGGCGTGAAGTTCGGCATTATGCTGACGGAAATGCACGGTACGCCTGAAGATACACAAGCAGCCATCGCCTGGTTGCAGCAGCACCATGTAAAAGTAGAGGTATTGGGTTATGTCTGAGCCGATGATGTGGTTATTGGTGCGCGGCGTTTGGGAAACGCTAGCCATGACATTCGTGTCAGGCTTTTTCGGCTTCGTGATTGGCCTGCCGGTCGGCGTACTGTTATACGTTACGCGCCCAGGGCAAATTATCGAGAACGGCAAACTGTACCGCGTACTCTCTGCGCTGGTTAACATCTTCCGTTCCATCCCGTTCATTATTTTGCTGGTATGGATGATTCCATTTACCCGCATTATCGTCGGGACATCTATCGGCCTACAGGCAGCAATCGTTCCGCTGACCGTGGGGGCAGCGCCGTTTATCGCCCGTATGGTAGAAAACGCCCTGCTGGAAATCCCGACTGGGCTGATTGAAGCTTCCCGCGCCATGGGGGCAACGCCGATGCAGATCATACGCAAAGTTCTGCTGCCTGAAGCGATGCCGGGCCTGGTGAATGCGGCAACTATCACCTTGATCACGTTAGTTGGCTACTCCGCTATGGGTGGGGCTGTCGGTGCCGGTGGTCTGGGTCAGATTGGCTATCAGTACGGTTACATTGGATATAATGCAACCGTGATGAATACAGTGCTGGTATTGCTGGTCGTTCTGGTTTATTTAATTCAAGTATCTGGCGATCGTATCGTTCGGGCAGTGACACATAAATAGCGTTACACACAACACAACTCAAAAGTTTAAGGAAATAAGCATGGCGTTCAATTTTAAAACCTTTGCGGCAGTTGGGGCTCTGATCGGTTCTCTGGCGCTCGTCGGTTGCGGTCAAGATGAAAAAGATCCAAACCATATTAAAGTCGGTGTGATTGTCGGTGCTGAGCAGCAGGTTGCTGAAGTTGCGCAGAAAGTCGCGAAAGAAAAATATGGTCTGGATGTTGAGCTGGTCACCTTTAACGACTACGTTCTGCCGAACGAAGCATTGAGCAAAGGCGACATTGACGCCAACGCCTTCCAGCACAAACCTTACCTCGACCAGCAGATCAAAGATCGCGGCTACAAACTGGTTTCTGCCGGTAACACTTTCGTTTACCCAATCGCGGGCTACTCGAAGAAAATCAAATCACTTGACGAGCTACAGCCAGGTTCTCAGATTGCCGTTCCAAACGACCCGACTAACCTTGGCCGTTCCCTGCTGCTGCTGCAGAAAGTTGGCCTGATCAAACTGAAAGACGACGTTGGTCTGCTGCCAACGGTACTGGATGTCACTGAAAACCCGAAAAACCTAAAGATTGTTGAGCTGGAAGCCCCACAACTGCCACGTTCCCTGGACGATGCGCAGATTGCTCTGGCCGTTATCAACACCACTTACGCCAGCCAGATTAACCTGACTCCGGCGAAAGACGGTATCTTCGTTGAAGGCAAAGACTCTCCGTACGTAAACCTGATCGTTACCCGTGAAGACAACAAAGACGCGGAAAACGTGAAAAAATTTGTTCAGGCTTACCAGTCTGACGAAGTGTACGAAGCAGCGAACAAAGTCTTTAACGGCGGTGCGGTTAAAGGCTGGTAATCACCTTACCTCCAGCAATTACTTATAAAGACGGGCGTATGCCCGTCTTGTCATTTATGCAAGCACCTGATTCAATAGCGCCACTGGTCTACCCTATATCGAGGAAATACTATGCGTGCTTTACCGGTCTGTTTATTAGCACTCATGTTAGGTGGCTGTTCCATGCTAAACAGATCTCCTGTTGAACCCATCCAAAGCACCGCGCCCCCCGTCAAAACGGAGAGCGCAAAACCTAAAGCGCCACGCGCTACGCCGGTAAGAATCATTACCAATGCTGAAGACCTGGTCGGTAAGCCATTCCGCGACCTGGGCGAAGTCACCGGGGAGTCCTGCCAGGCGACTAACCAAGATTCACCGCCGAATATTCCAACGGCTCGCAAGCGTATGCAGATTAACGCCTCTAAAATGAAAGCCAATGCCGTACTGCTGCACAGTTGTGAAGTGACCAGCGGCACGCCAGGCTGCTATCGTCAGGCCGTATGTCTGGGTTCCGCACTTAACATTACGGCGAAATGAGCAGCTTCTCATTCGAGCAAATCGGGGTAATTCGCTCTCCTTATAAGGAGAAGTTCGCCGTGCCTCGCCAACCTGGGCTGGTCAACAGCGCCAGTGGCGAGCTGCATTTGCTGTCGCCGTATAACCAGGCCGAGGCCGTGCGCGGCCTGGAAGCCTTTAGCCACCTGTGGATTCTGTTTGTTTTCCATCAAACAATGGAAGGCGGCTGGCGTCCTACAGTGCGCCCTCCCCGGCTCGGCGGTACCGCGCGTATGGGCGTATTTGCTACGCGTTCAACCTTCCGCCCCAATCCCATTGGGATGTCGCTGGTTGAGCTGCGAGATATCCGCTGCCATAAAGATCAGGTTATTTTGCAATTAGGCGGCCTGGACTTAGTGGACGGCACACCGGTGGTAGACATTAAACCGTATCTGCCGTTTGCCGAATCTCTGCCGGACGCGCGCGCGAGCTATGCGCAACACACACCACAAGCCGATGTGGCCGTCACCTTCAGCGAGGAAATCGCCCAACAGATTAGCGGGCTGGAAAAACGCTACCCACATCTGCGGCAGTTTATTACGGAAGTGCTGGCGCAAGACCCGCGCCCGGCCTACCGTAAAGGTGAGGAAGAAGGGAAAACCTATGCCGTGTGGCTACTGGATTTTAACGTCCGCTGGCGCGTAACGCCGTCTGGATTCGAGGTCTTTGCGCTCGAAGCCCGGTAATTTCTCTGTGCTCTCTTTTGACATCCCTTTCTCGCTGGTAAACTAAATCACTTTTGTTTTTGTGCCAGGCTCGTTTTGAGCCTGTTTTGACTTCCAACTGGAACCGTAACAACATGCGTACTAGCCAATACCTGCTCTCCACTCTGAAGGAGACACCTGCCGACGCCGAGGTTATCAGCCACCAGCTGATGCTGCGCGCCGGGATGATCCGCAAGCTGGCCTCTGGGTTATACACCTGGCTGCCGACCGGCCTGCGCGTCCTGAAAAAAGTCGAAAACATCGTGCGTGAAGAGATGAACAACGCCGGTGCTATCGAGGTGTCTATGCCGGTGGTTCAGCCTGCTGACCTGTGGCAAGAGAGTGGTCGTTGGGAACAGTACGGCCCGGAACTGCTGCGTTTTGTTGACCGTGGCGAGCGTCCGTTCGTACTCGGCCCAACGCACGAAGAAGTCATCACCGACCTGATTCGTAACGAGCTGAGCTCTTACAAGCAGCTGCCGCTGAACTTCTTCCAGATTCAAACTAAGTTCCGTGACGAAGTACGCCCACGTTTTGGCGTCATGCGCTCCCGTGAGTTCCTGATGAAAGATGCATACTCTTTCCATACTTCTCAGGAATCTTTGCAGGAAACCTACGACGCGATGTACGCCGCATACAGCAAAATCTTCAGCCGTATGGGCCTGGATTTCCGTGCAGTGCAGGCTGACACCGGTTCTATCGGCGGTAACGCTTCCCACGAATTCCAGGTACTGGCACAGAGCGGTGAAGACGACGTTATCTTCTCTGACTCCTCTGATTACGCAGCAAACATCGAATTTGCTGAAGCCGTTGCGCCAAAAGAGCCACGCGCGGCTGCCACTCAGGAGATGACGCTGGTTGATACGCCAAATGCCAAAACCATCGCCGAGCTGGTTGAGCAGTTCAACCTGCCAATCGAAAAAACCGTTAAAACCCTGCTGGTGAAAGCGGTTGAAGGCAGCAAATCTCCGCTGGTTGCGCTGCTGGTTCGTGGCGATCACGAGCTGAACGAAGTTAAAGCTGAAAAACTGCCGCAGGTTGCCAGCCCGCTGACCTTCGCAACCGAAGAAGAAATTCGCGCACTGGTTAATGCTGGTCCTGGTTCTCTTGGCCCAGTAAACCTGCCGATACCAGTGGTTATCGACCGTACCGTTGCCGTCATGAGCGATTTCGCAGCGGGCGCTAACATTGACGGTAAACACTACTTCGGCATTAACTGGGATCGCGACGTCGCTACCCCAGAAGTTGCAGACATCCGTAACGTAGTTGCGGGCGATCCTAGCCCAGACGGTAAAGGCACTCTGCTGATTAAACGTGGTATCGAAGTCGGTCACATCTTCCAGTTGGGAACTAAGTACTCTGAAGCGCTGAAAGCCTCTGTTCAGGGTGAAGACGGTCGTAACCAGATCCTGACTATGGGTTGCTACGGTATCGGGGTGACTCGCGTGGTCGCGGCAGCTATCGAGCAGAACTTTGACGATCGCGGCATTGTTTGGCCAGAAGCTATCGCACCGTTCCAGGTTGCCATTCTGCCAATGAACATGCACAAGTCTTACCGTGTGCAGGAGCTGGCGGAGAAACTGTACGCCGAGCTGCGCGCTCAGGGTATCGAAGTGCTGATGGACGACCGTAAAGAGCGTCCAGGCGTGATGTTCGCGGATATGGAGCTTATCGGTATTCCTCACACCATCGTGCTGGGCGACCGTAACCTCGACAACGACGATATCGAATACAAATACCGTCGTAACGGTGAAAAACAGCTGATTAAAACCGGCGACATCGTTGATTACCTGGTAAAAGCCATCAAAGGCTAATAGCCCAGCGGAAGTGCCCGATAGAGCCAGCTTATCGGGCCAAGCGATAAAAAAAGGCCTCGCATTGTGCGAGGCCTTTTCTTTTATTGCTTACAGTTTTTGCCGGGAACAAACTTCGCCCCACCGTCTGGTGCGAGAGTTTTCACCATCTCACCGCTGTCCGGGTTTGGCTCAAGGGTAAAGTGCCCCTCAACCACCAGCAGGATTGGCTTGCTTTCTCCGCCGCCCGCGGCAGCATAATCACGTTCCAACTGCGCGTTATTCGCGACCGCCACGCGCTGGCCGGTTGCACAATCGGTAAAGATTGCCGCATCCGCCATATAGAAATACATCCCGCGCATCGCCATTGGCGTCGTCGGCAGGCTGGCTTTTACCGGCTCCAGCGTGTAGTTCATCGCCGACTCGATCGGATTTCCTTCACGGTCGAGCATCTGTAATTTTTCGCCATTAGCACGGTAATACGATTTCTCGCCTTTGCTGTCGGTTAATACCAGCTTATCGGCGGTGCGCGCCCAAGTACCGTAGGAGGCGAATGATGATGGCTCACGGCTCACGCCCTGATAGCGCTCGTTCATTACCCATGTGCCGTCTTTGGCGAGGAACAGCGAGGTTTCAATTCCTTCGCAATCAGCGCACGGTAACACGCCACTCCAGCTTTGCTGCATTGGCGTTAGCTCGGCTGGCTGGGTCGGCTTCAGCGCCGCCACATCGGCATTATTGCAGCCGAATAATCCAAACAACATCCCCGTAGCCGCAATGGCCAATATCGCTTTTTTCACCCTCAATTCCTTATTCTTTTACATCTACGTCCGACTAGAAGCGAACTTTTCCACGCAACGATTTCACGGAGCCTTTTTGCGCTTTGGAGGTTAACCGACGCTCTTTTGAGGCCCGCGTCGGGCGCGTCGGGCGTCGGTTTTTTTGTTCTGCCGTTAACGTCTGGATTACCGAAACCAACCTGGCGATTGCCGCCTCGCGGTTCATCTCCTGGCTGCGGTATTCCTGAGCCTTAATAATAATCACACCATCCGCAGAAATTAAATGGTGGCTGGCGGCAAGTAGACGCTCCTTATAGTACTCTGGCAGGCTAGAGGCCCGGATGTCAAAACGCAAGTGAATCGCCGTTGAGGTTTTATTCACGTGCTGACCGCCCGCCCCCTGCGCCCGAATAGCGGTGATCGTCAGCTCATCATCCGGGATACTCACCTGCCGGGACAGCGTAATCATGCAGGCATCTGCCACGGCGTCAGATGAATTTCCAGATTATT
>JBOFJM010000804.1:0-1849 GCA_051656825.1 Kluyvera sp. | reverse complement strand
GTAATTACCGCCATTTTTGGCTACTGAACACCCTGACATCACCAATGAAATCATTATCAGGAAGCCCTGAAAAACTGCTTTCATATTTGAGCTACTCCTTATTTCACTGGACATGATGCTGTTTCTTCCATATTACGAGGTTCTTTAATGGGATAATCTGGCGTGCCATTACCTTCTCAACCATCCGTGACTTTAATTTTATGTTTCTGAATATCACCATTACGCTATCCCTTAAAATCCCGCAGCGCCCCGAAATACCCCGCATCATTAGCCCTGATAGCAATATCAAGGCAACGCGCAAAATAGCTTTCCTGGCTGATTTCACTGACCGTTTTCTCTTTCATCAAGGTTTCTGCATCGCTGATGCAACCCAGTAACCCCACTTGCGCATCATCTATTCGGCTCATCTTTGGTTCGTCTACAAGTCTGCGTTCTGGTGAGAAACTCCCAGCTTTCCAGGCAACACCTCCATCTCGGTCTCGCCAACTCCAGAACAACGCGATATCCGTAAATGCCGCCCGCTGCTCACAGGTGAGAACATGTGTGAACAGCGAAGAAAAAACCCGGTTATCGTAGTAACGTAACAGCCCGGTCTGCTCTTCCCACTGAACCTGTGACAACACCTGAAGATGGCGGCTCAACAGGTCAAAAGCGAGGGGGGATATCAGCAGGGTGAGGCGCGGCGAACTGGCAAAATGCTCCACCAATTGCCCCAGCCATATACGATGGCTGCTGAGTGCAAAATGCAGGCGTATCACTATCGGGGAATACTCCATCGTTCCCGCTTCAGGCGTCTTTTCGAACAGAGCAAACCAGCGTGGAACTGGCGACAGTTGGCGCATCGCGTTCTGCAAAGACTGGTCGGTTCCGGCCTGGTCTACCAGTACGTCGATATAATCCAGCCCGGCAGAAGAACAGAGCGATTCAGCCTGCTTCAGCCAGAGGGTATGTTTGCTGGTATCCGTTGTCTGCGGTAGTACTGCTGTCATTGTTTTCTCCCTTATCCACGCGGTGCAAAAGCGGCAGCAGTTTCCTGAGCTTTTTTCAGGCACTCCTTACACACTGATTTGGCTGGAGCTTCCCCGTCTTCGTTATTACTCTGCTCAGAGGTCGTATCGTTCTCATCCCCCAACGCTTTCAGTACCGTCGGTTGCAGCGCCTCCACCGGCGTCCCCGGGCTCCCTCCGCCATTCAGATTGATCACCGGCCCCATGATGTCCACGCCACCCGCGTGTATCACCACGAACGAGCCGCTCACTTTCAGGTTTATCCGGCTGCGGCTCTCCAGCACAATATCGTCGCTAACAAGAATACCCAGCGCACCGCTCACTTTTTCCGCCCGATCGCCTTTCACCTCGAGGCTGCATTTGCCTTCCACCCGGCTGATATGGTTCCCGGTGGTTCTGTGCTCCTGCTTCCCCTCCACCGTTATCCGGCGGTCGTTCGCCACGTACAGACTGTCGTCATGGTCGATGTTCACCCGCCGGTCTTTCACCACCTTCAGCGTCTGATCGTTGCCTACCGTGATGCTTCGATCATGCGCCACCGTCACGCTCTGATCGTGCCCGCCAGCATTTTCCTTCCCGACTCGCACCGTCTGCCCCAGCCCGACGGTAATATTCTGGTTGTTGCCGATAGTTTCCGAATGATCCACTTTCACATCCGTGGTGCGGTTGTTCAGTACCTCCGTATCCATATTTTTCTGCGCATGGATATACACCTGCTCTTTCCCGGTTGCGTCGTCGAATCTCAGCTCGTTAAATCCGCTGCCTTTATAGGTTTTCGAGCGTATCGTCATCTGCGTTTTTGTGGCCGGCAGCCTTCCCGGCGGGCGGTTATCCTGGTGGTA
>JBOFJM010000803.1:0-4019 GCA_051656825.1 Kluyvera sp. | reverse complement strand
GGCTACCTACAAGACTTTTTGTTCCATCCGAAACGTGCGATGACGCCAGTGCGCGCGCTCTCAGGCGGTGAACGTAATCGTCTGCTGTTAGCGCGTTTATTCCTTAAACCGAGTAACCTGCTGATTCTCGATGAACCGACCAACGACCTGGATGTTGAAACGCTTGAACTGTTAGAAGAGCTGATCGACGGTTATCAGGGTACGGTTATGCTGGTGAGCCACGATCGTCAGTTCGTTGATAACACGGTAACCGAGTGCTGGATTTTCGAAGGTGAAGGGCGTATTGGCCGCTATGTGGGCGGTTATCACGACGCGCGCGGGCAGCAGTCGCAGTCACTGGCGCAAAAACAAGCGAACGTGAAAAAAGCGGCGGAAGCGGCAGCGCCGAAAGCAGAAACGGCAAAGCGCGCGAGTACTAAACTAAGCTATAACCTGCAACGCGAATTGGAACAGCTACCGCAAAAACTGGAAACGCTGGAAGCGGCTCTGGAAGCTTTGCAGTCCCAGGTTGCAGATGCGGCGTTCTTCAACCAGCCTTATGACCATACTCAAAAGGTACTGGCGGAGCTGGCGCAGGCGGAACAAGCGCTGGAAGACGCTTTTGAACGGTGGGAATATCTGGAAACGTTGAAAAACGGCGCTTGATTGAGGAATCTTCATGTGCGAACAACATCATGCTGCGCAGCATATTCTGTGCTCACAATGTGACATGCTGGTGGCGTTGCCGCACCTTGAGCACCGACACAAGGCGACTTGCCCACGCTGTGGTACTACGTTAACTACCGCGTGGGATGAGCCAAGGCAGCGGCCGACGGCGTACGTCCTGGTGGCGCTTTTCATGCTCGTGCTGGCGAACCTGTTTCCGTTCATCAGCATGAACGTAGCAGGCGTCAGCAGTGAAATTGAACTGCTGGAAATCCCCAGCGTGATGTTCTCTGAAAACTACGCAAGCCTTGGCACCTTTTTCTTGTTGTTTGTGCAGTTGGTGCCAGCGTTCTGCCTGGTCACTATTCTGCTACTGGTGAACCGAGTACGGATGCCGCTGCGGTTAAAAACGCTGTTGGCGCGTATTTTGTTCACCCTCAAAACGTGGGGAATGGCCGAGATTTTTCTGGCCGGGGTGCTGGTCAGTTTTGTGAAACTGATGGCATACGGTGATATCGGCGTCGGCAGCAGTTTCCTGCCCTGGTGTCTGTTTTGCCTGCTGCAACTACGCACGCTTCAGTGCGTTGACCGGCGCTGGCTGTGGGACGATATCGCCCCTATGCCGCCACTGAGCCAGCCGATGAAACCAGGGATTGCCGGTATTCGCCAGGGATTACGCTCCTGCTCGTGCTGTACCGCAATACTGCCTATTGATCAGTTGGAATGCCCGCGTTGTCACAGTAAAGGCCACGCGCGGCGCAAAAATAGCCTACAGTGGACGATGGCACTACTGGTGACTTCTATTCTGCTGTATCTGCCCGCCAATATCTTACCAATTATGATTACTGACCTGCTGGGCGACAAAATGCCGTCAACCATCATCGCCGGGGTCATTTTGTTGTGGAGTGAAGGCTCCTATCCCGTGGCGATGGTGATTTTCATCGCCAGTATTATGGTGCCGACGCTGAAAATGATCGCCATTGCCTGGCTGTGTCTTGATGCAAACGGTATGAAACGCCGCCACCCTGATAGCGAACGTATGCACCTGATTTATGAAGTAGTGGAGTTCGTAGGGCGTTGGTCAATGATTGATGTATTTGTAATTGCAGTCCTCTCTGCGCTGGTGCGTATTGGCGGGCTAATGAATATCTATCCGGCGATCGGGGCATTGATGTTTGCGCTGGTCGTTATAATGACCATGTTCTCGGCAATGACCTTTGATCCGCGCTTGTCGTGGGATCGGGAACCTGAATCAAGCCATGAGGAGTCGTAAAAGCATGGAAACCAAGAGTGGGGAGGCGAAAGTGCAGAAAGTGAAAAACTGGTCTCCCGTTTGGATCTTCCCGATTGTCACTGCGCTGATTGGCGCGTGGATCCTGTTTTACCATTACAGCCACCAGGGGCCGGAGGTGACGCTGATAACCACCAACGCCGAAGGGATTGAGGGCGGTAAAACAACCATTAAAAGCCGCAGTGTTGACGTCGGGGTGGTTGAAAGTACGACGCTGACGGACGACCTGACGCACGTGGAAATTAAAGCGCGGCTGAACTCTGGTATGGAGAAGCTGTTGCATAAGGACTCTGTATTCTGGGTCGTGAAACCGCAGATTGGCCGCGAGGGGATTAGTGGGCTGGGGACGCTGCTGTCGGGGGCGTACATTGAGTTACAGCCGGGATCGAAAGGATCGGTACCGGAGAGTTATCAATTGCTCGACTCTCCGCCGCTGGCTCCGCCGGATGCCAAAGGGATTCGGGTGTTGCTCGATAGCAAGAAAGCAGGGCAGCTAAGCCCTGGCGACCCGGTGCTGTTCCGTGGCTATCGCGTGGGTTCGGTTGAGACCAGCACCTTTGATCCGCAGAGCCGCAGCATTTCCTATCAGCTGTTTATCAGCGCGCCAAACGACCGTCTGGTGACCAGCAACGTGCGCTTCTGGAAAGACAGCGGCGTGGCGGTTGATCTGACCTCTGCCGGGATGCGCGTAGAGATGGGGTCGCTGTCTACGCTGTTTAGCGGCGGCGTTAGCTTTGATGTGCCGGAAGGCGTAGAACTGGGTCAGCCGATTGCTGAAAAGACCGAGTTTAAGCTCTACGACGATCAGAAAAGTATTCAGGATTCGCTGTATACCGAACATATTGATTACCTGATGTTCTTTAAAGATTCGGTACGTGGCCTGCAACCGGGAGCACCGGTAGAGTTCCGTGGTATTCGGATGGGGACAGTGGCGCAAGTGCCGTACTTTAATCCGGGCTTACGTCAGACGTTAACCAGCGACTACCGTATTCCGGTATTGATTCGTATCGAACCGCAGCGTTTAGTCACCCAGTTTGGCGATAACCCAGATATTCGTGGTCATTTGCCTACTCTGATTGGTCGCGGCCTGCGCGGGGCGTTGAAGACTGGCAACCTGGTGACCGGTGCGCTGTATGTCGATCTCGATTTCTATCCAAAAGAGCAGGTCGTTGCCGACGTTAAGTCATTTGAAGGCAAAGACATTATTCCGACCGTGAGCAGTGGTCTGGCGCAAATTCAGCAACGCCTGATGGAAACGCTGGATAAATTCAACAATCTGCCGCTAACGCCGATGGTTGAACAGGCGACCAATACGCTGGCCGAAAGTCAGAACACGATGCGCCGCCTGCAAACCACGCTGGATAATCTCAATAAGATTACCGCGAGCCAGTCTGCGCAGCAGCTGCCAGCCGATATGCAGAAAACACTGCGTGAGCTGAACCGCAGTATGCAAGGCTTCCAGCCAGGTTCTGCGGCTTACAATAAAATGGTCGCTGACATGCAACGTCTGGATCAAGTACTGCGTGAATTGCAGCCGGTGCTGAAAACGTTGAATGAGAAGAGTAACGCGCTGGTATTCGAAGCGAAGGATAAAAAAGATCCAGAGCCTAAGAGGGCGAAATAATGAAAAAGTGGTTAGTTCTGGCTGCGGCCTGCCTTCTGGCGGCCTGTAGCAGTAGCGAGAATAAAACGTACTATCAACTGCCAGTGGCAACGGGCACGATACAAAACAGCGCACATTCAGGCCAGCGCTTGCTGTGGGTGGAGCAAGTTAACATCCCTGACTTCCTGGCCGGTAGCGGTGTGGTTTATCAGACCAGCGATGTCCAGTATGTGATTGCCAGCAATAACCTGTGGGCAAGCCCGCTGGATCAACAGCTGCGCACCACGCTGGTTTCTAACCTGAGCAATCAGTTGCCGGGCTGGGTGGTGTCCTCACAGCCATTAGGCAGTGAGCAGGATACGCTCAATGTCTCGGTGAGCGGTTTCCATGGTCGTTATGATGGCAAAGTAGTGGTGAGCGGAGAATGGCTACTGAATCATCAAGGGCAGTTGACCAAACGTCCGTTCCACATTGAAGTGG
>JBOFJM010000802.1:0-4814 GCA_051656825.1 Kluyvera sp. | reverse complement strand
TCGGCCCCGCAGGGAAATCGGTGCTTCGCACTACGCTCGCCTGCGAACTCCAGCCTGCGGCACGGCGAAACTCGACTTCCTGTCTCGGTTCGCCTCAGCCCGCCATCCCTGGCGGTCTGACCTTGTCTTCCTTTCTCCGGCTCGCCGATTTCCATCGGGGACTCATCGGTTTCAGCCACTCTGGTTCTGGCTGTTCATTCAAAGGCCGTACTGGCGGCGATACTAAAAGTAGAAATCCGCTTAACTCACAAGTATTACGCGCATAGCGCCCTTTTTTATGGCGATGGTTTTACTTGGCGGCGTCGTTCATGATTGTTGAGAATGTGGTCATCGGGCAGAAGCCGTTGGTGTCTACCGGGCAGCCTTTTAGCGCCAGCGTAACGCGCTGTGGCGGTGTTTTTAAGCTCAACACATCGGCATTACGCAGTTGTTCTGCATTCTGATAAACGTACTCGATTTTCATCAAATCACGGTTTTCTTTCTGCGAATGCCAGCGCTGGAAGACGATTTTGCCGCCGATAGGCGTGCGCTCATATTGCCCTGGTAGCGTATACGGCTCGAAATCCAACGTGGTCAGCAGCGACGCAATATTGGAGTCGTGGCCCACTAATAGCGTGATTTTTGGCGTTTTGCTGGCCTCGGTGACTAGCGCGTTATCGATATATTTCACCAGAGGTTTCGCTACATTGCGCGCCACTTCTGGCGAGGTGAACAAACTTTCCTGATAGCCATTTTTTATCTGTGATAACAGTCGCCACTGCTGGTCGGTTTTGATTTCGCCCCAGGCCACTTCGTCCATCGGGAAGCCTTCGTAATATTGTAGGGTGAATGCATCAACCAGCGAGTTGCCGATAGCCAATGGCCCAGACACGCCAGGCTCTTTCTGGTATATGGCGCTAAAGCTGTCTTTGGCATCACTTAGTGAACACTGTTTTTTCTCTTTGCAGGATGGAGAGTCCTGATAGTGCACAATTTGCGACAGCAGTTTGTAGCTCTCGTTTAGCTGCTTAGTCTGCCGCTCTTTTTCCATTGCCTGAACCGCTTGTTGGCTAAATTCAGCGGAGTCATCGGTAATCACTGGGTTAAAAGTGGGATCCATCGTGCCCATTTTCGCCTGATGATGTACCACGATATCGCAGCCAGGGAAGGCTCCATTGATAAAGAACTGCGCGGTGGCGACGGTACGTTGCAGACTATTGGCATAGGCGTACACCGTATCCGGCGCTGGGCATTCGCCACGGGTAACCAGCCCCTGTTGCGCGAACCACTCGCGCATATAGTGGCCCATATACACCTCCAGCACGCCGCCTTTGGTGGTCAGTTGGCCGCCGGGAACATCCCATACGGGCCAGGAGTTGGGGGTAGATTGTTCGAGTACGCTGCCGTTTGTGGCCAGTGGCGCACGCAGGTTATGGCGGCTCATCATCAGCACTTGTTGGAGTTGGTAATCTTCTGGCGGGGTTTGTGCCTGAGCGGCTGCGGTAACGAATAATAGTGCGGGCAATGCCGCAGCGAGACGTATTTTTTTCATCCCAAATTCCTCACAATGAATGAACTCACCGTAAGATTGTGACTGAACTGTGACAATTTTCCGGGCCATGTACCGCATTCTGCAATATTAGGCTATTGAGATGACCGAGTTTGGGGGAAAACGTAGTGAGATATCAATGAAGAAGAAGAGGCGGGGGAGTCGTTGATAGGCTCCCCGGAAGAGCGAGATTACTCGCCGCGATAGACGCAGCCTGCGGTGCAGGTTTCTTTGATCATCACCGCGCTCAGCAGCGGAACCTGTGGTTTAAGCTGTTCCCAGATCCAACGCGACAGCACTTCGCTCGTCGGGTTTTCCAGACCAGGAATATCGTTCAGATAGTAGTGATCCAGACGATCGTAGGTCGGTTTGAAGGCAGCTTTCAGTTCGGCGAAGTCCATAATCCAACCGGTATGGGGATCAACTTCACCGGTGATCTCAAGACGCACCATAAACGAGTGCCCGTGCAGACGACCGCATTTATGCCCTTCTGGCACATGCGGCAGGCGGTGAGCGGCTTCGAAGGTGAAATCTTTAAACAATGTGGTGGACATCATGAACTCTCAGTATTGCGGAAAAAAACGCCGCATAGTAACGGAAAGCACATTTTTCTGCATTAACTAAAACGGCGAAAAGGGTAAAACAGGCGAAATTTATACGCATTAAGACTGATTGTTTATCTATATCAATGCTTTGGCTAATCTGTTTTATTGTTATTAACTACCTGAAAAACGGGTTAGTCCATTTGGTTATTTGATATTTCCAACCCTTCTTTAATTGTTACTATCCAGCTCGTTAACCTTACATTTAGTTCACCTGTCATTATTCAGGTTTTGTTTTCCTCATTAGAAAAATTTTACTACTGGAACATAACAACGCATGACAACACAGGCCCCTCCTTCCGCTTTACTTCCGTTAAATTCGGAACAGATGGCGCGCCTTCAGGCCGCCACGTCTGATTTAACGCCCACTCAGCTTGCCTGGGTTTCTGGCTATTTCTGGGGCGTGCTGAATCAGCAGCCTGGCGCTGCGGTATCTGCGCCAGCTCCGGTCGCCGCCGAAATGCCCGGCATTACGCTTATCTCTGCTTCACAAACTGGCAATGCGCGGCGCGTGGCAGAAGCCCTGCGTGATGACTTGCTGGCTGCCAAACTGAACGTGAACCTGGTTAACGCCGGGGATTATAAATTCAAACAAATCGCGTCAGAAAAACTGCTGGTTGTGGTGACCTCAACGCAGGGTGAAGGGGAGACACCGGAAGAAGCGGTCGCGCTGCACAAATTCTTGTTCTCGAAAAAAGCGCCGAAATTAACGGACACCGCGTTTGCGGTATTCAGCCTCGGCGATACCTCGTATGAGTTTTTCTGCCAGGCGGGTAAAGACTTCGATAGCAAACTGGCGGAGTTAGGTGCTGAACGCCTGCTCGATCGTGTCGATGCGGATGTCGAATACCAAACGGCGGCGGCGCAGTGGCGCGAGCGGCTGGTGGAGGTACTGAAAGCGCGTGCTCCGGCGGCGCCTTCGGTGGCGGCGGTAGCCAGTGGTGCGGTTAATGACGTGCACACCAGCCCGTACAGCAAAGAGTCCCCGCTGGCGGCTTCGCTGTCGGTGAACCAGAAAATCACTGGCCGTGATTCACAAAAAGACGTTCGTCATATTGAAATTGATTTAGGGGATTCTGGCCTGCGTTACCAGCCGGGCGACGCGCTGGGCGTGTGGTATCAAAATGACCCTGAACTGGTCAAAGAGTTGGTTGAGTTGCTGTGGCTGAAAGGCGACGAGCCGGTTACGGTGGATGGCAAAACGCTGCCGTTAACGCAAGCGCTGCAATGGCATTACGAGCTGACGGTGAATACCGCCAATATCGTGGAAAACTACGCCACGCTGACCCGCAGCGAGTCATTGCTGCCGCTGGTGGGCGACAAAGCGCAGTTGCAGCAGTATGCGGCAGCAACGCCGATTGTTGATATGGTGCGTTTCTCTGCGGCGCAGTTAGATGCCGAAGCACTCATCGGCCTGCTTCGCCCGCTAACCCCGCGCCTGTATTCCATTGCCTCTGCGCAAGCGGAAGTGGAAAGCGAAGTTCACGTGACCGTTGGCGTGGTGCGTTATGACATCGAAGGCCGCGCGCGCGCGGGTGGCGCTTCCAGCTTCCTCGCTGACCGCGTGGAAGAAGAGGGCGAAGTTCGGGTATTCATCGAGCATAACGACAACTTCCGCCTGCCCGCTAACCCAGAAACGCCGGTCATTATGATTGGCCCCGGCACTGGTATTGCGCCGTTCCGCGCCTTTATGCAACAGCGCGCGGCGGATGGGGCAGAAGGTAAAAACTGGTTGTTCTTTGGTAACCCGCACTTTACTGATGATTTCCTCTATCAGGTGGAGTGGCAGCGTTACGTCAAAGAAGGCGTACTGAACCGCATCGACTTAGCCTGGTCCAGAGATCAAAAAGAAAAAATCTACGTACAAGACAAACTGCGCGAACAGGGCGCAGAGCTGTGGCGCTGGATCAATGACGGGGCGCACATTTATGTCTGCGGCGACGCCAATCGCATGGCGAAAGACGTTGAGCAGGCATTGCTGGAAGTGATTGCTGAATTCGGTGCAATGGACATCGAATCGGCGGATGAATTTTTAAGTGAGCTGCGCGTTGAGCGCCGTTATCAGCGAGATGTCTACTAATGAGCGAAAAATACCCAGGGCCTTTAGTGGTCGAAGGCAAACTGACTGACGCCGAGCGCATGAAGCGTGAGAGCAACTTTCTGCGCGGCACTATTGCAGAAGATCTCAACGACGGCCTGACCGGCGGCTTCCACGGTGATAACTTCCTGTTGATCCGTTTCCACGGTATGTACCAGCAGGATGACCGCGATATCCGCGCCGAGCGCGCCGAGCAAAAGCTGGAGCCGCGCCATGCGATGCTGTTGCGCTGCCGCTTGCCAGGCGGGGTTATCACGACTACCCAGTGGAAAGCGATTGATAAATTCGCCGCTGATAACACTATTTACGGCAGTATTCGCCTGACCAACCGCCAGACTTTTCAGTTCCACGGCATTCTGAAAAAGAACGTTAAATCGGTGCATCAGATGCTGCATTCCGTTGGTCTGGACGCTCTGGCGACCGCCAACGACATGAACCGTAACGTACTGTGCACCTCGAACCCGTTCGAATCACAGTTACATGCCGAAGCCTACGAATGGGCGAAGAAGATCTCTGAGCACCTGCTGCCGCGCACCCGCGCGTATGCTGAGATCTGGCTTGATCAAGAGAAAGTAGCGACGACCGA
>JBOFJM010000801.1:0-4335 GCA_051656825.1 Kluyvera sp. | reverse complement strand
GACGTTGGTGGCCGACTATCGCTTTATCCGCCGCCCACGCAGTTATCCCGCAAGGATACATCCGGCTGAAGAGGTGCTGAACCAGTGGTCCGACGTTGAGTGGATGAACGACATCAAGCGTCAGGCCTTACGGGCGCTGATAGGTGATTTCTCCATCGCAGGTTTTCAGTCCCGGGCGACTGCTCGCATCCTGCGTGCATGGGATTTTCACAGCGGCCATACGCACATCAAAGAACCTACGGCCACCATCGTTTGTGCAGGCACAGGCAGCGGTAAAACGCTGGCATTTTATCTGCCAGCGCTGACTTCACTCATCAATGACCTGGAGCGCGATCGCTCGACGCGAGTCCGCACGCTGGCTCTGTATCCCCGTAATGAACTGCTCAAAGATCAGTTTATGGAGACTTGGGGAAAATGCCGTGAAGTGGACAATCAGGCGGTTAAACTTTCCGGGCGTAAAATCCGCATTGGAGCTTACTTTGGCGATACGCCTTACAGTGCTCAAAAAGTGGCTACCGATAAAAAAGATCAGGATCTTCCTTTCGGCTTTCTGCGCTGTAACACGCCCAAATGCCAAGGCGAAATGCGCTGGAAAGCCGAGGATATCCGCCATGGCAAAGAGATACTGCGCTGTACGCACTGTACACACAGCGTGGGTGAAGATGAGGTGGCACTCACTAGAGTCTCACTGATGAGCAGTCCGCCAGATATTTTGTTCACCACCACTGAAATGCTTAACCAGCACCTCGGCAACAACCAAGCCAACCACCTGTTTGGCGTAGGCATAAATGTGATTGCGCCGCCAGTGGTGCTGCTCGATGAGGTTCATACTTACTCTGGCAATAGCGGAGCACAAACTGCCTATCTGTTGCGACGCTGGATGCAACTGGCGCGCTGTCGCCCGCACTTTGTCGGCCTATCTGCAACCCTTAGTGATGCAGAACGTTTCTTCGCAGATCTTGTGGGTGCCAACAAAAAACATGTCATGCTGATTGAGCCCGCTTTCCAAGAGATGGTGGATGAAGGGGCTGAGTACCTGCTGGCACTGCGTGGCGATCCTGTTTCGCAAACGGCGCTGCTTTCTACCACTATCCAGACCAGCATGCTGGCCCGTCGGATCATGGATACCCGTAAAGCCAGATCGCAGGGTACCTGGGGACGCAAAACATTTGTCTTTACCGACGATCTGGATATCAATAACCGCCTGTATCATCAACTTTGCGACGCCGAGGGGTGGCGTACACGCGGGCAGCAACTGGTGCCCAATGAAACCCCTCTGGCGGCGCAGCGTAACGAAAGCAATGGGGTAGCAGATGCGCTAACTCTCGCTGGTCAAAACTGGCGAATGCCTATCGATATTGGGCATCCTCTTGATAATCTCGATAGAGCCATTGTGGCGAGAACTTCAAGCCAGGATGCTGGGGTGAATCCCAAAGCTGAAGTGGTCGTCGCTACAGCCTCGCTGGAAGTCGGTTTTAACGATCCCTCCGTCGGCGTTGTCATTCAACACAAAGCACCGCGCAATGTCGCTTCTTATCTTCAGCGCAAAGGCCGTGCCGGTCGTTCCAGAACGATGCGCCCCTGGATGATCGTGGTACTGTCGGAATTCGGTCGTGACCGCGTGGTGTATCAGCGTTATGAAGAATTGGTGGCGCCAGAAATAAAGAGCCAGTCGCTGCCACTTGGCAATATCCATATTCAGAAAATGCAGGCGGCAATGGCGACGCTGGACTGGCTGAGCATCAAGATCGCCAAAAGTAATATCTGGTCACTGCTGAACAATCCGCCCAAAAGCGCAGCGCAGCACGGGCAACTGGAACGCATGCTCAACCTGATTTCCGCCGTGCTGGAACAAAATACTTGGCAACAAGAGTTGGAGCAGTACTTATTCTACGCGCTCAAAATCACCGAGTCGCAACTTCAGCGCGTCATGTGGTCGCCGCCGCGTTCCATTATGATGGAATTGCTACCGACTCTGAAACGCCAATTGACGACCCAGTGGTCGCTGATGGGCATCCCCGGTGCAGACAGAACAGCGGGTCGCTCTCCGCTACCTTCATTTATTCCGGCAGCCCTCTTCAGTGAACTGAACTTACCTGAGTTGGGCATCCAACTCGAGCGTCGTTTTAAAAAACATGAATACCTACCGTTTATTCAGGGGTTGAGGGAGTTTGCTCCGGGCCGTATTTCCAAACGCTACGCCATTTATTCCGATCTGGAGGCCGACTGGCTGGTGCCGAAAAATTTTGTTCCATTGATGGACGAGGTATCGGACGTCGATTTCGACATCAATGAAGCATTTGGCGAAACCTGGCAACCAGAGTGTCTGATTGGACGGCCGGATGCACCACCGCTGAGGGTGATTCGGCCTTTACAGGTTCACACCCGAGCCCTTGATTTCAAGCAAAATCTGACCGAGAAAAGCAACTCGCAGTTGCAATGGCATACCCACTTTGCCGCTGACGCCCAGGCTGAAGCGATGGCGATTCCCTCCGGGCCATGGGCGTCAGCGTTGCAGTCAGTGACTTTTTATACCCACCAGCATATGACGCCGCTTGAGTTAACGCGTTATGCCACCACAGCAAGCGCTTCGCTTCGCAGTAAAAGAAAACAAAGAGCCTTGGTTAACTTTAGATGGGTTGAGAATGGTCAGCCTGTGGGGGTGGGCGCTCGCCAGTGGGTCGATGGCATGAAACTGTGCTTCACACTGTCTGAAATGTTGAATAAAGAGGCGATGAGAGATGCTCGGTTATCAGGCTCACTGAGGACGCTATATTTTCACCACTGTATTCGTTGTGAGGCAAAATTCGAAAACGACAGTTTCATCGCTGACTGGGTCTTTGAATGCTATCTGGCAGCGTTGACGAAAGAGATTGCCAACCACCACACAGTATCTGACGCACTTCTGGCGCTGCAAACACATGAGGGTAGAGAGTCGCTGGCGAGCATTGCTGATTCGCTGTTTCAGGCGGAGAACATTTTTGAAAATAATGATGAATGTGACAACAATGCAGAGCGCCAAGAGTTGCAGCAGCAACTGAGAAGCTTGTTTAAAGATCCAAAACTGATAGGGATGCTTGATAGGCATAGCGCAGTTTTCACCGACGAACTCAGCGAAAATCCCCATTTTTGTCAGTGGTTGCAGACACTACTGATCAATACTTTATCCGGCGCAGTCAAACACACCAGCCAACTGCTGCTTCCTGACGTGGACGAGCGGGGACTACTCGTCGATGCCGTGCTCCACGGAGAGCAACTCGAGGTCTGGCTGACCGAATCTGAGCCTGGTGGTTGCGGGATCATCACTCGCTTCGAAGAGGCGTTCCATAACGATCCGGTCGCCGTACTGAATCTGTTCATCCGCAGTTTCGCGGCCAGTGACTATGAGCAGATTGATGACGATCTCTTCGCGTTGCTTTCACAACTTCCATCAAACGAAGTTCTACGACGGGCGCTGAGTGATTTGCGCAACGCTGACAGTCATCAGGCGCGTAGGGCGGCAAATGGGCAATTGCGTGCGCAACTTAAAAAGCAAGGATTTGCCCTTTCCCATAGCTTTATGTCCGTGCTACACACCCGAATCCTACGACCAGGAAGCCAGGCGTCTCATGACGAACAACTGCTCGAGCATCTTCGCAAATGGCGGGAACTGGAGGCGAAAGCAGGCTATGAAATCAGCCTCAATATCTTCGCTCATACGCAGGCCACACAGGAGTTGCCTAGCGCAAACGTCACCAAAATATTTAACCGTTTTTGCCAGATTCAGGGCAGGCTCTGGCAACGGGGTAATACGCTTCGCCAGTCAATACTCAGCTACTACAATCCGTTCGATAATGGACCGAAACTGACGGAAAGACTGCTGCTCAGCACGCTTTTCCAGCAGTCAGCGACTCAAATTAAGGTGACCGACAGCGATTGGTTGCAGCAAATCCACGCAACGATAGCCCGCGAAGGATTCGCTGAACTGCTGATCCCTCGAGAAGGCCGCCATCAAATTGTACAGACTATCTCTACGCTACAGACGAACCCAGTGGAGTATTTCGGTCTGCATCTTTATCCACGACTTGGAGCGATTGACTATCAGAGCAGCAATATCGTATTGCGAATTGAACTTGCGGAAGCCCTGCAGTAAGGAGCATATGGAATGGAAGAACAACGGCAAATATTTCTCCATGGGCCTCTCGGACAACGGCAACTACGTGAGGTTCTGAGCGCGCAGTTTTGTGGGCTTATTTTGTATCCAGAAATTATCTGGTTGATTTCACCATGGATGAGCGATTTCGATGTCATTGATAATCGGGGGGGGCAATGGAACTTTCTTGACCCTTCTTGGGG
>JBOFJM010000800.1:0-5448 GCA_051656825.1 Kluyvera sp. | reverse complement strand
ATAAAAAAAGGCGACCGAAGTCGCCTTTTTGGATCAGTATCTCATCTCAACTTATTTGGAGATGTGAGCGATCAGGTCCAGAACTTTGTTGGAGTAACCAGTTTCGTTGTCGTACCAGGAAACCAGTTTCACGAAGTTGTCGTTCAGTGCGATACCCGCTTTAGCATCGAATACGGAAGTGCAAACTTCACCGTTGAAATCGGTAGATACAACGTCGTCTTCGGTGTAACCCAGAACGCCTTTCATTGGGCCTTCGGAAGCAGCTTTGATTGCTTTCTTAATTTCTTCGTAAGAAGCAGCTTTTTCCAGACGAACGGTCAGGTCAACAACGGATACGTTCGGGGTAGGAACGCGGAACGCCATACCAGTCAGTTTGCCGTTCAGTTCTGGCAGTACTTTACCTACAGCTTTAGCTGCACCGGTAGAGGACGGGATGATGTTCTGTGCTGCGCCACGACCGCCGCGCCAGTCTTTGTGAGACGGGCCATCAACGGTTTTCTGAGTTGCGGTGGTTGCGTGAACAGTAGTCATCAGACCTTCGATGATACCGAAGTTGTCGTTGATAACTTTAGCCAGCGGAGCCAGGCAGTTAGTGGTGCAAGATGCGTTAGAAACGATGTCCTGACCTTCGTATTTGTCAAAGTTAGCGCCTTTAACAAACATAGGGGTGTTGTCTTTGGAAGGACCAGTCAGAACAACTTTTTTCGCGCCAGCGGTGATGTGCTTACGAGCGGTTTCGTCAGTCAGGAACAGGCCAGTAGCTTCAGCTACTACGTCAACACCAACTTCGTCCCATTTCAGGTTAGCCGGATCACGTTCAGCGGTAACACGGATTTTTTTACCGTTAACGATCAGATGACCGTCTTTCACTTCAACGGTACCGTTGAAACGGCCGTGAGTGGAGTCATATTTCAGCATGTATGCCATGTAATCAGCGTCTAACAGATCGTTGATTGCAACGATCTCGATGTCAGAACGTTCCTGAGCAGCACGGAAAACAATGCGACCGATACGGCCAAAACCGTTGATACCTACTTTGATAGTCATATATTCCACCAGCTATTTGTTAGTGAATAAAAGGTTGCCTGTAAAATTACAAAAACCTTACGCAGCGTCAAGCGGAATCGTGTCAATCATTGCGACAAATCAATCCTCTGCCTAAGCTTTGCACGAATCATTTGCCTCACTCTTCCTATGAGCTTGAAACCACATATGGGCGGCGGCGGGGATTTTAAAGGGCGGAGAATATAAAAATGTGACCTTTGTCACAATTACCCAGCAGCCTTTTCACGCCGATTAAGTTTAGAACAAAAGTTCACACTTCATTGTTAATGTTTTGTTAGAATCCTCTGGTAAATGTATTTTTCAGAGTGAGATGTGAGCAAAATGGTGAACAAACCCACCCCAGATGAATTGAAAAATACCCTCAGTGAAATGCAGTTCTATGTCACGCAAAAACATGGCACAGAACCGCCGTTTACCGGGCGTCTGCTGCATAACAAGCGTGATGGCGTATACCATTGCCTGGTGTGCGATGCGGCGCTATTTCACTCCCAAAGTAAGTACGATTCTGGCTGCGGCTGGCCGAGCTTTTATGAGCCGGTAAGCGACACGGCAATCCGTTATCTCAACGATTATTCGCACGGAATGCAGCGTACAGAAATCCGTTGTGGGCAGTGTGATGCTCATCTGGGACATGTTTTTCCCGATGGCCCACAGCCAACGGGTGAGCGTTTTTGCGTCAATTCCGCTTCGTTAAACTTCACGGATGACGAAAATGGTGCCTCAACTAAGGGCTGAAAAAACGATTCAGCAAATTATTCCAGAGGAAAGGTACGGAACATGAATATTGAGCAAATGCTTGAGACAATGACGCCGGAAATTTACCAGCGTCTGGCCACTGCCGTTGAGCTGGGTAAATGGCCGGACGGCGTAGCGTTGACCAATGAACAAAAAGAGAACTGCTTACAGTTGGTGATGCTCTGGCAGTCGCGCCATAATAACGACGCCCAGCACATGACCATTGATACGCAGGGCCAGATGGTGATGAAAAGTAAGCAGCAGCTGAAGCAAGACTTCGGCATTGTGCCGGAACCTATCGCCACCTTTAAAACGCATTAAGCTGCGGCCCACGGTGTAGGCCGGATAGCACAGTAGCCTGATGGCGCTACGCTTATCAGGCCTACGGTTGGACGAATGTTTGTGTAGGCCGGATAAGGCAACGCCGCCATCCGGCATTCAGGTGCAGTAGCCTGATGGCGCTACGCTTACCAGGCCTACGGTGGGATGAATGTTTGTGTAGGCCGGATAAGGCAACGCCGCCATCCGGCAATTTCCCCAGTTTAGTGCTTAATCCCCAGCGAATCGGCTAACTGTTTCGCTAACTGATTATTATCGTCTGCGCCGTACTCCCAGAACATCGCGCCTGCCAGCCCTTTGCGTTTGATGTAATCGGCTTTAATGCTCACTGAGCGCGGGTTCTCGTATGACAACGCAAACAGCGGTTTGCCGTCCGACGACTGTACCGACAACCACGGCACTTTCGCTTGCTCATCCCAGTGCTCGGTAAACCGTTTTTGCGGATCGTTGAGCAATTTACTCACGATGTCGTTGTATTTCACGTAAGTATCTTTGCTTAAATCCACGCCCAGCGATTTAAACAACTCAACTTCGTGCGCCCCAAAATAAGGCTGGGTGACGGGGTTTTTCTGTGCGTCCGGTTTGCTCCAGTCGATACCAGGCTCGACGGTGCGTTTCGGTACGCGGCCATAAAAGCCAATCCCCAGGTTCATTTGGCTTGGTTTTAACCCGGCGGCGAGATAGTTATTCACGACAAAATCGGCACTGTACTTATCGGCGGCGGCTACGGTTGGCCATTGGGTAGAGTCATAGAGATTCGAGTTAAAATATTGCGTCCCGTAAGCCATGTCGTAAGTCATCAGGTTGATGTAGTCGAGCAGCGGCGCAATCGCCTTCACATCGACCCAGCTTTTCGGGCTTTCGGCATTAGCACCAACGGCGATGGTGACCAGTTTCTTATGACCAAACGCCGTGCGTAACTCTTTTAACAGCGCGGTGAAGTTATCTCTGTCTGCCGGTTGACTGGCCACCAGCCCCCACGCACCGTTAACCGGATATTCCCAGTCGAGATCAATACCATCAAGACCGTATTTTTCCACGACCTCCTGCGCGGAACGGATAAACACCGCCCGTGATTCTGGCGTTGCTGCCGCGCCGGAGAAGCCGCGAGCGCCCCAGCCGCCAACGGACAACAGCACTTTCAGGTTCGGATTCTGTTTACGCAACGTCGGGATTTTGGCTAAGTCAGACTGCACTTTTGGCGACAGCCAAATCTGGTGCAGTTGACTGGCGTCTTTCAACGTTTCGTTGGTTTCTTCTTTTTCGTCGTTAACGATAAGGCCAAACGAGTAGTTCAGGTGGGTAATCTGCCGTACGTCGAGCTTATCGATATTGCCGCCAGGCCCGGCGGTCACATCACCACCGCCATTGAAATAACCGACAGACATCAGGGAATTCGCGGAAACAACAGAGACGCAGAGCAGGGGCAATGCTGCCAGCAAAGGCAAAAGTTTCATACACGGTCCTCTTTGACATTAAAAAAGCAAACACGCCACGGAGATGGCGTGGCGAAAAAACAACCAGTTGAACATAGCATTACCGATGGGTGAAATCTGCGAGATAGTTCACGTGAAGAGAGGAAGATTGGCGGCTAACCCTCGGAAAAATGAGGGGAAATTATTGATTATGAAATTATTCGCCTGATCACCGTCAGGCGAATATGAGCGCTAACCCTGGATTTCCAGCCAATCGTCCAGGGTATATAACGTGGCCCCTTCGGCCGCCATTTCCATAAAGGCGTGGGCGCTATCCTGTGGCTGAATATTCACGCCACGGCAGCCATCGGTAATCACGTTCACCGCATAGCCTAATTGCAGCGCGTCGAGAACGGTGAACTTCACGCAGTAGTCGGTGGCGAGGCCTAACACAACCAGCTCATTGATCTCATGCGCGCGCAGCCACGCGTCCAGCCCGGTCTGCTGGCGGTGACCGTTGTCGAAAAAGGCGCTGTAGCTGTCGATATTCACGCTTTCGCCTTTATGGAACACGGCATCAATTTCCGCCACGGCCAGCAGCGGATGGAATGCCGCGCCGTCGCTGTTTTGAACGCAATGATCCGGCCAAAACGTCTGCGCTAAGCCATCGAGTTGACCCTGGCTGTAGGGTTCAACACCATGCTGACTAGCGAAACTTCCGTGGTTAGCCGGGTGCCAGTCCTGGCTGGCAATCACTGCGTCCCCGCGTGATTTACAGGCGCGGATAAGTTGGTTTGCTACCTCCACGGTGCTGTCGCCTTCGGCAACAGCGAGCGCCCCGCCCGCACAAAAATCGTTTTGTAGATCAACCAATAACAATGCACGTTGCGTCATGACTCTCTCCTTATTCGTCCGGCGTCAGCTCACCGCGCAGGTTCTGCTGCATCGCCTGGCGGATGGCGTCGGCGTCCAGCCCCTGGCTGAGTAGATAGTGCAGTTTGGTCAATGTGGCTTCTACGGTCATATCCGCGCCGCCAATTACGCCAGCCTGTGCCAGTGCGTTGCCGGTGGCGTAGCCGCCCATATTGACCTTCCCGGACATACATTGCGTCAGGTTGACCACCACAATGCCCCGGCTGCTGGCGTGCGCCAGCTCTTTGAGAAACTCACCGTTTTGCGGTGCATTACCGACACCGTATGAGCGCAGGATCAACGCTTTTACCGGCTGGCGCAGGAAGTTACGCACTACATCGGCGGAGATGCCCGGATAAATCGTCACCACGCCAATCGGCTGCGGGGTGATAGGGTGCACAAGAAGTTCTCCCTCGCCATGCGGCGCAGGCGGCGTACCCAAACGGCGAATGTGGATACCCGCTTCTAATAGCGGCTGGAGGTTAGGTGAAGCGAACGCATCAAAGCCATCGGCATGGGCTTTAGTGGTGCGGTTGCCGCGATACAGACGATTATTGAAGAACAGCGTCACTTCGTTAATCGGGTAGTTGGCGGCAACGTACAGTGAATTCAGCAGGTTAATCTGCCCGTCGGAACGCAGCTCCGCCAGCGGGATTTGCGAGCCGGTCACAATAACCGGTTTGCCGAGGTTTTCCAGCATAAACGACAACGCCGATGCGGTGAACGCCATGGTGTCAGTCCCGTGCAGAATCACAAAACCGTCGTATTCATCATAATGCGCCTGAATATCATCGGCGATATGCTGCCAGTCTTCCGGCGTCATGTCGGATGAGTCCATTAAGGGGGCGTATTCGTGAATCGTAAAGTCCGGCATTTCCGGGCGGTGGAACTCCGGCATCAGCGCTAACTGGCGCTGTAAATGGCCTGAAACCGGGATGTAGCCGTGCTCAGAGCGCTGCATCCCGATGGTTCCGCCGGTATA
>JBOFJM010000799.1:0-1653 GCA_051656825.1 Kluyvera sp. | reverse complement strand
TCGGCAGGTGCGCCGGATGACCGCCCATATCGGTTTCCCGACGCTACGCCTGATCCGTTACCAAATGGGGCCGTGGACGCTGGATAATCTGCCGAATGGTGAATGGAAAGATGTCGCCGCCCCCTCCAGCGCCGCAGATACCAAACCAACACGAGGTGCTTATGTCCGATAAGCTGCGTTTTACTCCGCATGTGACTGTCGCCAATGTGGTGCACTGTCAGGGCAAGTTTTTGCTGGTCGAAGAGCACATTAATGGCAAGGTTTTGTACAACCAGCCTGCCGGGCATCTGGAAGCCAATGAAAGCGTGCTGGAGGCTGCCCGCCGTGAATTATGGGAAGAAAGTGGCCTGCGCATGCAGCCACAGTCATTGCTGAAGATTTTCCAGTGGACTGCGCCAGACGGTACGCCATTTATTCGCTTTACGTTTGCTATCGATTTAGATCAGTGTCCGCCTTGTGAACCGCAAGATCCGGATATCGTTGCCTGCCATTGGGTCAGTGCCGATGAGATGCGTCATATGGCGCTGCGTAGCCCTTTGGTGATGGAAAGTATCTCGTTGTTTTTACAGCCAGAGCGTATCCCTCTTTCCGTGCTTGCGGTTGTCTAACCCCCCACAGAGATAGGCAACCCAAATAGGCTCTAAATCGTGAAGATTTCTCTGCGCAGAGCGTGCCCGCAATGGCAAGCGCCACACTGTGCGCGGCCCTGTGGATGTGCTAAAATCTGCCACCGGAATTCTCAGCGAGAATTTACCTCATTCTTCAAACTGGCCTATTGGCCGCAAAGGTGTAGTACATAAATGTCTGATAACAGCCATATCAAAGTGATCGTCGGTATGTCCGGCGGGGTTGACTCTTCCGTTTCTGCTTACCTGCTGCAGCAGCAGGGCTATCAGGTCGAAGGCCTGTTTATGAAGAACTGGGAAGAAGACGACACCGACGAATATTGCTCCGCGGCACAGGATCTGGCCGATGCCAAAGCTGTTTGTGACAAGCTGGGCATCAAGCTGCACACCGTGAATTTCGCGGCAGAATACTGGGATAATGTATTCGAGCATTTCCTTGAGGAATACAAGGCCGGCCGGACTCCAAACCCGGATATCCTGTGTAATAAAGAAATCAAATTCAAAGCCTTCTTAGAGTTTGCCGCCGAAGATCTGGGCGCGGACTACATCGCTACTGGTCACTATGTGCGTCGCGGTGAAAAAGAGGGTAAAGCACAACTGCTGCGCGGTCTGGACAACAACAAAGACCAGAGCTACTTCCTGTACACGCTGGGTCATCAGCAGGTTGCACAGAGCCTGTTCCCTGTCGGCGAGCTGGAAAAACCGGAAGTGCGCCGCATTGCCGAAGAGATCGGTCTGGCGACCGCCAAGAAAAAAGACTCCACCGGCATCTGCTTTATCGGTGAGCGTAAGTTCCGTGATTTTCTGGCGCGCTACCTGCCTGCGCAGCCGGGTCAGATTGTCACCGTGGATGGCGTGGTGATGGGTGAGCATCAAGGTCTGATGTACCATACGCTGGGTCAACGTAAAGGTCTGCTGATTGGCGGCACCAAAGAAGGTACTGACGAAGCGTGGTACGTGGTCGATAAAGACACCGAAAATAACCGTTTGATCATCGCACAAGGTCATGATCACCCGCGTCTGAAAT
>JBOFJM010000798.1:0-9243 GCA_051656825.1 Kluyvera sp. | reverse complement strand
TTACGCGCGCGCGGCGGCCTATAACCATTATCTGCAAACCGCAATTGATACCGTACAGCGGAAAACGCAAAACCTGACGGCAGCGCAGCGCCCCAGCGTGCTGCATATTCAGTCCCTGAAGCCGCTCAAAGTCGATGGTAGCCAGACGTTGATTGATACCTGGATTACCCTCGCGGGCGGTAAAAACGCGGCGAAAGGTATAAATGGCAATATGAAAGAGGTATCGGCCGAGAGCGTACTCAGTTGGCAGCCGGATGTGATTATTCTTGGCGCTCACTGCGGCGACCTGGCGCATTCGCCTTACGCTAAACTTTTTGCCGGATTAAACGCGGTGAAAAACGGCAAGGTACTGCAAAACCCGGCGGGCGTTTTCCCGTGGGATCGCTACGGAACCGAGAGCGCGCTACAAATCCAGTGGGCGGCGAAAATGCTGCACCCGGAGCTATTCCCCAACGTCGATATGGCGGCGGTGACCGAGGATTTTTACCGCCGATTCTTTGATTACCCGCTTAATGCCGACGAGGCGCAACGCATTTTACGCGCCCTTCCTCCGGCACAGTAACCCGCCCTCTGTGCGCTGGACATGGTCCGGCGCAACCCCCGCACACTCAGACGAACAGAGATTACTGGCATAATTCCGCTCTTTACTTTAGAATTAACTTAATTAAGAAAACCCTAAAGTAAAAGATGAACAACAGCGAATTTCTCCAGTCACGCGCCAGCGAAGCCGCTTTGCTGCTGAAAGCCATGAGTAACCCTCACCGGTTGCTGATCCTCTGCGTACTTTGCGATTCACTAGGCACCAGCGCCGGTGAGTTAGCCAAAGTCACCGGTTTAAGCCCGTCGGCAACCTCACAGCATCTCGCCAGAATGCGTGAAGAAGGGTTAATCGGCAGCCAGCGCGACGCCCAGCGCATTCACTATTTCATTCATAGCGAGGCGGTTAAGCACATTGTCACCGCCTTGAAAACGCTCTATTGCCCTTGAGAGATAAAATGATGACCATCGAAAACATCACGCCCGTCGAGGCGTTAGCGCTGATTGAGCGCGGGGCCACATTGGTTGATATTCGCGATGCCGATGAATATGCCCGTGAGCACATTGCCGTTGCGCGCCTACTTGCGCTTAGCGCAATAGAACAGGGAGCGACATTGCCATCTACCGCTGATGCGGTGGTGATTTTCCACTGCCAGTCTGGCCATCGTACACGTAACAATCTAAGCCGCCTGATTGCCGCTGCCACTCCCGCGCAGATAAAAATAGTCGAGGGTGGCATTGATGGCTGGAAGCAGGCTGGCCTGCCTACCGTTGAAGATAAATCACAACCCCTTCCTCTGATGCGCCAGGTGCAGATTGCGGCAGGCGTGCTAATTTTACTGGGCGTCGTGCTCGGTTATAGCGTGTCTGGCGCGTTCTTCCTGTTAAGCGCGTTCGTCGGGGCCGGTTTAACTTTTGCGGGCATCACTGGTTTTTGTGGCATGGCGCGACTGCTCGCTATCATGCCGTGGAACCGGCGTACATCAAGCTCCCGGTGAGCGTAATTAAAGTCATGAATAACGAAGGAGTCGTGTGATGTTTGCACCAGGCGATGAAGTTCAACCCAAAACGGGTGGGCCAAAATTAAAGGTTATTGAAGCGCATGAAGACCACATCGTGGCTGTACAGGCCCGCGATGAACACGGTAAGCAGTACACGCTGAACAATGCGGATGTCGTGCTGTATCAAGAAGACGGTGACTTTGGCGTGTGCTGATTTCTCCTCGCGGTGGGTTATGCCCGCCGCACTATTTCCGCTGAATAATGCATGATTACCCGAAAAAAGCGCATACTTTCAAACCAACCCCCACAGAATCAAATCCTGCATTTTCACTTTTCAATCGGATAAAAACACTAAACGTGATGATAATCACAATAAAATCCGCATTGTCTTTCTCCCGCGTAAAAAGAGACGATCGCTCATCGTTTTTCACCTGACACAAAGAAATCGCAATAGGATGATTTTTAAGCCAAAAAAGACAAGTGAAAACAAAAATAGCGCAGCGAACAAAAAACAACCAAAAACAGAGTATTTTATTGACAAAAACGCATTAAATAAAAATCTTTCACTAGTTGTTTGTTCTATTGCAGACAGATAACCTATACACGTCGATTAAACCAACTAAAAACGCCTGTAAAACACATTTATCTCTGTGTTAACCGTTCATTTTCGAGGAGCATACCGATGTTCTCTGCGCAGTCACGTCTGCGTCATGCGGCAGCAGACACTTTCGCCATGGTGGTCTACTGTTCCGTCGTGAACATGATGATTGAAATTTTTCTCTCAGGAATGACCTTCGAGCAGTCACTTTCATCTCGTTTGGTAGCAATCCCAGTCAACATTATTATTGCCTGGCCATACGGTATGTATCGTGACTTCATTATGCGACAGGCAGCCCGTATCAGCCCCGCAGGTTGGGTTAAAAGAGTCGCGGACCCGCTGGCGTATGTGACGTTCCAGTCGCCCATTTACGTGCTTATCCTGTTAAGCGTGGGGGCCGACTGGCAGCAGATTGCCGCAGCGGTCAGTTCAAACGCGGTGGTATCACTGGTGATGGGAGCCGTATACGGCTATTTCCTCGATTTTTGCCGTCGCCTGTTCCGCGTTCAGCGGTACACCCAGGTCAAAGCCTGATAGCAACACACAAAGTAGGTGGCAAGCCAGGCCACCTACTGACAACTCTATGCGTTATCGCCAAATAACCCATCTAAAAAACGCTCTAACGCCATACGTGAACTAAAGCCGTGCGGAATACCGTAATGCTGTTCAACTTCGCCGCCTAAATACAGCGGGAATTGCTCGTAATGATCGCAGGCTTTTATTTCAGAAGCCGGTTCGGCATATTTCACGCTACGTTCTTTTAGCGCTGGATGAATGATCAGCGCCGTGCGCCCCATACGCGCTTCACGGTTAACGTAAACATAGTTTTCACCACGGCTATAGCCGTAAGCTTTTGAGGTTACCGCATCCATGGTAAAGCCCGCCTTTTCAAGAACGCGCGCCACCTCATCAGGTCTTAAATACATATTTTATCCTCGTCATCGGGTGCTGCATCGCCACCTTACATTAATCAGCATTCTCCTCGCTTTCAGATAATTCCAGAAACAGCTTAAGCTCCGGCAAATTATGTCGAATGTCCTACACTTAACGCTCTATCAAAATTTGTGGAGGTCGTTATGTTCAACTCACTAAATCGCAGTGATGCCGATGACGAAGTACAGAATATTCAACGTGATGTCGGGCAATTAGCCGATTCTCTGGAAAGCGTACTAAAAAGCTGGGCCAGCGATAATGCAGATGAAGTAGAGACCGCCCGGCGCAATGCCAAAGCGTTGTTGAGTGAAACCCGCGCCCGCCTTAATGGCCGTAACCGTCTACAGCAAAGTGTGCATGATGCCGCAGAATCCGCAGACAGTTATATTCACGATAAACCGTGGCAAAGTGTGAGCGCGGCGGCAGCGGTGGGGATTTTTATTGGCATATTGCTGGGCATGCGCCGATAATATAGCCAAACAATACACACCAAAAATAATTCAGGTTGTTTGCAGGCGGCCACCGAGCCAGCCCCAGGCAACCTGAAATATAACGGTGATAGATAATAAAGACGCGTCTGCCCCGGCTTATACTCGACATCATTCAGCGTGAAGTATGACGAGTATAAGCCGGGGTTTTATTTTATGGCCTGGCGTAGCGCGGCGACCTGCTCATTCGCCATCGCCTGCGAAGCCACGTTAGTGAAGCTCATGATTAATCCCGCGCGCCCGTCCTGGCGCATTCGCCAGTCGTTCACCGCCTGTACAGCCAGCCCAGCTTGCCGCGCCTGATGCGCCATCGCCCGATCGTCGCCCTCAACCGTCACCACCAACTGAATGCCGCCTAACTGCTCCAGCACCTCAAAACCGTGCGCCGCCAGTGCGTCTTCCAGCCAGCGTCGGCGCATTGCGTAATGAGCACGCATTTTTTTCAAGTGCCGCCAGAAGTGCCCTTCACGCATAAAATCAGCCAACGTTTGCTGCCACAGCAAAGGAACCGGACACGCAACCCGCTGCGCCTGGCGGCGAAAGGCCGCCACCAACGGCAGCGGGACCACCAGCCAGGCGGTGCGTAACGCGGGAAACAGCGCCTTGCTGAACGTCCCGGCGTAGATAACACGCTGCGGCGCATCAAGGCTTTTCAGCGGCGGCAGCGGTTTACCCTGATAACGAAACTCGCTGTCGTAGTCGTCTTCAATAATCCACGCCTGATGATGTGCCGCCCAGTCAAGCAACTGCCGCCGCCGGGGCAACGACAGCGCAACCCCAGTCGGGCTTTGATGCGCGGGCGTCAGGAGGGCAAACCGCGCGTCGGCGGCATGTTGCATCGCCCATGCGACATCCATACCGTCGGCATCAACCGGCACGGGGCACAGCGTCACCCCTTCTTGTTCAACCACGGGGCGAATCAACGGAAAACCGGGGTCTTCCATCCACATACTTTCACCGCGCGCGCCCAGCGCTTGTAGTATCAGGCTCATCGACGCCGCATAGCCTGAGGTGATAAACACCTGCTCGGCCTCGCATTCAATACTGCGTGACAGCCGCAGGTATTCGACAATCGCCTGGCGCAGCGCCATTTCACCACAGACATCGCCCAGCGCCAGCTCAAAACGGGTTTGCGTACGCAAGCGCCGCCCCATCACTCTGGCCCACAGGCCGCGCGGAAAGAGATCCAGCGCGGGAAGGCCAAGTTGAAAGGGCTGCGGCTGAAAATATTCACCGCCAAAACCCAGCGGCTCGGCAGCCACGGGTTCTAACGTTAAGTGATCGCTCACAAACGTTCCTGCCTGACCGCGCCGCTCCAGCCAGCCTTGCGCCACCAGTTCACCGTAGGCGTTTTCCACCGTGACTCTCGATACGCCTAGCTCCTGTGCGTAAACCCGGCTGGAAGGCAGCCGCCTGCCGGAGGTCAATTCGCCCTGCTCTATCGCCGCTTTAAGCTGGCGAGCAATTTGCTGGTAACGGGGTACGCTGCCCTGCTTCATGGTCTTATTTTTTACTCATAATATGGCTATCTTTTTAAGACCATTATAGTGCTATTTTGCTTCCATCTTGAACGAGGAGTAACACAATGACTACATTACGCCAACCTTATAACGAACTCAGCCCGGACGTTTACGCCGCGCTGGTTCAGGCCAAAATCGCGCTGGAAAAAAGCACGCTTGACCCTTCCCTGATTGAGCTGCTGTATTTACGCGTTTCACAAATCAACGGCTGCGCGTTTTGCCTGGAAATGCACAGCAAAGCGCTGCGTAAATCTGGTGTTGCACAGGTGAAGCTGGATGCACTGGCAGGCTGGCGAGTGAGCAATCACTTTAACGATGCCGAGCGTGCGGCGCTGGCCTGGGCAGAAGACGTTACCCGCATTGCGGATACACACGCCGAGGACGAGGTGTATCAACCGCTGCTGGCGCATTTCAGCGCCGCGCAAATCAGCGATATGACTTTCGCAATTAGCCTGATGAATGCGTTTAACCGCCTGGCGGTCAGTATGCGCATGTAGACCTAATATCGCCCGTCAATAATCGCGATTGACGGGCGTTATTTCCGCTAATTATTTCACTATTATTTCAAGAAATACGCCCCTGATTTTTACCCGGATATTCCCGAAAATCACGTCATCATCATACAAATATTTCCCTATTCAGAATGGGAGATTTCAGTTCGATATTCATAATATTTTTTAGCTCTCAGCCAAATTTCCCACATTATTTGTTAAAAAATCACACCTGCGCTAATTCGCCCGCAGCCCTTATATCATGGGAAATACACGCCATTACCCCCTGCCGTGTATTTCAAATGAAAACACATTGAGGGTTGTCACATCATCTCAGTATGCTAGGGTATAAACAGGTCACTATTTTCATCAGGTAGCATATCGACATAATCCAAAAACAGGAAATCTCATATTGCATGGCAGTTAAATTAGAAGTTAAGAATCTTTATAAAATATTCGGCGAGCATCCACAGCGAGCATTCAAATATATCGAGAAGGGTTTCAACAAAGAGCAAATTCTGGATAAAACAGGGTTATCGCTTGGCGTCAAAGACGCCAGTCTGGCCATTGAAGAAGGCGAGATATTTGTCATCATGGGATTATCCGGCTCAGGAAAATCCACTATGGTACGCCTTCTCAATCGTCTGATTGAACCCACTCGCGGACAGGTACTGATTGACGGTATTGATATTGCCAAAATATCTGATGCTGAGCTTCGTGATGTTCGCAGAAAAAAAATTGCGATGGTCTTCCAGTCATTTGCACTAATGCCGCATATGAGTGTGCTGGATAATACCGCTTTTGGCATGGATTTAGCCGGTGTTCCGGCGCAAGAACGCCAGGAAAAAGCGCTGGATGCGCTGCGTCAGGTTGGTCTTGAGAATTATGCTCATGCCTATCCCGATGAACTTTCCGGCGGGATGCGTCAACGCGTAGGTTTAGCCCGCGCATTAGCCATTAACCCCGACATCTTATTAATGGATGAAGCTTTTTCAGCGCTCGACCCATTAATTCGCACCGAGATGCAGGATGAGCTTGTAAAATTACAGGCGAAACATCAGCGTACCGTAGTATTTATTTCCCATGACCTCGACGAAGCTATGCGCATTGGCGACCGTATTGCCATTATGCAAAATGGTGAAGTGGTGCAAGTGGGTACACCGGATGAAATTCTGAATAATCCGGCGAATGATTATGTCCGTACCTTCTTCCGTGGTGTGGATATTAGCCAGGTATTTAGCGCCAAAGATATTGCCCGCCGTAACCCGGATGGTCTTATCCGTAGAACGCCAGGTTTTGGTCCTCGCTCGGCATTGAAATTATTACAAGATGACGACCGTGAATACGGCTACGTGATTGAACGTGGTAATAAGTTTGTCGGAATAGTCTCAATTGATTCACTGAAAGAGGCGTTAAAAGCCAACCAGGGAATTGACGCGGCATTAATTGATGAGCCGGTGGCTGTCGATGCCCAAACGCCGCTCAGCGAATTGCTCTCTCAGGTGGGTCATGCCCCCTGCGCCGTACCGGTTGTTGGAGAAGAACAGCAATACGTCGGCGTTATTTCAAAACGAATGCTACTACAGGCATTAGATCGCGAGGGGGCAAACAATGGCTGATCAATCAAATCCGTGGGATACCACACCGGCTGCCGATAGCGCAGCAAATTCCGCCGATGCATGGGGTTCTTCGGCATCATCCAGCGGCAGTGCCGACTGGCTAAACAGCGCGCCAGCGCCGCAGGTTGAGCATTTCAATATTCTTGACCCGTTCCATAAAACGTTAATCCCGCTGGATAGCTGGGTGACACAGGGTATCGACTGGGTGGTAACCCACTTCCGTCCGGTATTCCAGGGGATTCGCGTCCCTATCGATTACATTCTCAGCGCTTTCCAACAGCTACTGTTGGGGATGCCAGCGCCGGTGGCGATTATTATTTTCGCCCTGATCGCATGGCAAATATCCAGCGTGGGTATGGGGGTCGCGACCTTTATTTCACTGATTGCGATTGGTGCGATTGGCGCATGGTCACAGGCGATGGTCACCCTTGCGCTGGTACTTACCGCGCTGCTGTTCTGCGTCGTTATCGGCCTGCCGTTGGGCATTTGGCTGGCGCGTAGCCCACGGGCGGCGAAGATTATTCGCCCGCTGCTCGATGCGATGCAGACTACGCCTGCGTTCGTTTACCTGGTGCCTATCGTCATGCTGTTCGGTATTGGTAACGTGCCGGGGGTCGTGGTGACTATTATCTTCGCCCTGCCGCCAATTGTGCGTCTGACCATTCTGGGGATTAACCAGGTGCCAGCCGACCTGATTGAGGCCTCGCGCTCCTTCGGCGCCAGCCCGCGTCAGATGCTGTTTAAAGTGCAGTTGCCGCTGGCGATGCCAACCATTATGGCTGGGGTAAACCAGACGCTGATGCTGGCGCTGTCGATGGTGGTTATCGCCTCGATGATTGCCGTCGGGGGTCTGGGTCAAATGGTTCTGCGCGGTATTGGCCGTCTGGATATGGGCCTCGCTACGGTCGGCGGCGTCGGGATTGTTATCCTCGCGATTATTCTCGACCGTCTGACTCAGGCCGTTGGCCGCGACTCCCGTAGCCGTGGCAACCGCCGCTGGTACAACACCGGGCCTATCGGCCTTCTGCTCCGCCCCTTCAGCAAATAACCATCGTATTAGCCCAGCAAGCGCGCTGGGCTAATGCTCCACTATCTATGACTATTAAAGGATCAACGATGCGACATTCATTTGTTTTTGCGACCGCGTTCGCCACTCTGGTCTCCACCAGTGCTTTCGCCGCCGACCTGCCGGGTAAAGGTATTACCGTGCAACCGGTACAGAGCACGCTTTCGGAAGAAACCTTCCAGACGCTGGTAGTGAGCCGCGCACTGGAAAAACTGGGCTACACCGTCAGTAAGCCAAACGAAGTGGACTACAACGTGGGCTACACGTCCATCGCCGCCGGAGATGCAACGTTCACCGCTGTAAACTGGATCCCGCTGCATGACGATATGTACGAAGCCGCCGGTGGCGATAAGAAATTCTACCGTGAAGGTGCGCTGGTGAACGGTGCGGCACAGGGTTATCTGATTGATAAGAAAACCGCCGATCAGTATCACATCACCAATATCGAGCAGCTTAAAGACCCGAAAATCGCCAAGCTGTTTGACACCAACGGCAACGGGAAAGCCGACCTCACCGGGTGTACGCCAGGCTGGGGCTGTGAAGCGGTTATCAACCACCAGATGGACGCCTATGGGCTGACCAAAACGGTCGATCATAATCAGGGGAACTATGCGGCGATGATGGCGGACACCATTACTCGCTTTAAAGAAGGCAAGCCGGTGCTGTACTACACCTGGACGCCATATTGGGCGAGTGATGTACTGAAACCCGGTAAAGATGTTGTCTGGCTGCAAGTGCCGTTCTCGGCGCTGCCTGGGGTACAGAAAAACCTCGATACCAAGCTGTCTAACGGCGCAAACTATGGCTTCCCGGTCAGCACGATGCATATCGTCGCCAACAAAGCCTGGGCTGAGAAAAACCCGGCAGCGGCCAAACTGTTTGCCATAATGAAACTGCCGCTGACTGACATTAACGCGCAGAACGCCATGATGCATGACGGTAAATCGTCAGAAGCCGACGTTCAGGGCCAGGTGGATGGTTGGATTAAAG
>JBOFJM010000797.1:0-4179 GCA_051656825.1 Kluyvera sp. | reverse complement strand
CGGCCAAAAACAGGATGCCCACGCCGGTAATCGCCCAGCCAATCAGTAGCGCAGCAGGGCTGGCAACTTCGGCCATGTTTTGCGGCAAACTAAAAACGCCCGCGCCGAGCATGGAACTCAGCACCAGAGCCGTCAGGGCGCTAAGCCCTAATTTCTTTTCCATGAGAATCCTGTCGTGGAAGGAGAAGAACGAGAATATTTATTTGGCTAAATCGCATAATCATGGGGGATTACGCTGAGGCGGCGATTTTACGGAGAGCGATGCAGACATGCAATAAGGGATGCTTGAAATGAATAAAAAAGGCAGCTGATGCCGCCTTTGAGTGCCTGTTATTTGTACAGGTCGGCACTGATCGTGACGTTGCCGCCACGTTCTTGCCATTGACGGGTAATGTGATAGTACTTCGCGCCTTTCTTCGCCGCGCGTTTTGCCACCTGGTAGGAGACTTCGGTCATGTTGCCGTAGTTACCGGTGAATTTGATACTATCGTAAGGGATCATCTGCGCCGCAGCGGTTTTGTTCAGTTCTTCAACTTTGGTGCCGTCCGGCAGCGTGACACTGTAACGCCCACCTTTAGAACTTTGCGTTTCGAAGAAACGGCCTACGCCAGTCCCCGCACCGACGGATGCCGTGGTTGCAACGCCTGGGATCTCAACCTGTTTGGCGGCTTCACCACCTTCTGCCAGTGCTTTACGCCCTGCATCGGAGTCTGCCGGAATGGCATCCGGGCTTTGCAGAACGCGTTTTTTGGCGTCGTCTTTATAGACGTAGGCGGTAATGCGTTGGTTGCCGCCGTCGTTGGCATCAACCTGACGGACGATGAAGAACGATGCCGCACCTTTGGCTTTCGCCGCTTTGGTGATGGCGGCGTTCACTTCCGGCTGGCTGCGATAGAAGCCCTGAACGGTGACGGTATCAAACGGAATCAGCTCAACGGCCTGGTCTTTCGGCAGTTCCATGACGCCGTTAATCACACGGTTTTTCGGCGTCTCGGCTTTCGCGGCGTCCTCTTTATAGAGGTCTGCCGTGACGCGCCAGTTACCGCTGTTACCGTAGTCAGAAGTATCGACCACATAAAAAGAGGCTGCGCCGTCTTTGTCCGCTTTGCGAGACATTGCCTTCACCGCATCGCCAATGGCGGTAAAGCGGCCAGTAATAACAACGCGATCGTACGGTTTCAGTGCCGATGCTTGCTCCGGGGTCAGCTCGGTGGCTGCTTGGGCGGACATTGCCGCGGCAGACAGCATGACGGACACGAGGAGGGTGTTCTTAAGCTTCATAAAAATAATCCTTCGCCTTGCGCAAACCAAATTCGGGTCATGTTGTAAAAGAGGAAACGCTTGATTATGGCATTGAAACGACTCCACTGTCTGCGTCATTTTTAACTTCAGATGCGAAGCGGGTGACGGTTTTGGATAACTTTTCCTGATATGTTGAAAAAACGGGCGCTTGACCAGAAAAAGCGGTCAACCATATGACTTTCTTAAGTTAATAGAATGTTAATTGCGAGTTCTTGCTCGGCGAATAATCATGTTTTCCCGTATTGAATAAGCGAATTATGAGGGTCGATTGCTAAATTAAGGTAAATATCGCTGTCTATTGCCCCTATAACTCTTTATTTGGCATTTAATGCAAAAATAGTGTTTTCCGGCGCTAGATCACAATCGGTATTTTCAGTAGGTTATAGAGAGTTTGTTACTGTTTTATTTATTCAGGTTGTTCGCTTGTTAGGTCACTTACGGAGAACCCGCAATAAACTGACAAAACGGCAAACCCGCAAATAAGAACCGATGGAAGGGAATAGTTATGCGTATTGGTGTACCAAAAGAGAGGTGGGCCCAGGAAACGCGAGTCGCCGCGACACCCAAGACGGTGGAGCAGTTGCTTAAGCTCGGTTTCAGCGTGGCAATTGAAAGTGGTGCAGGGAAACTGGCAAGTTTTGATGATGACGCGTTTGTTAAGGCTGGGGCCGAAATCGTCGAAGGTGATGCCGTTTGGCAATCCGATGTGATCCTCAAAGTTAATGCGCCGCTGGATGAAGAAATTTCGAAACTGAATCCAGGTACAACGTTAATCAGCTTTATCTGGCCTGCGCAGAACGCCTCGTTAATGGAAAAACTGGCCGCGCGTGATATCAACGTGATGGCGATGGACTCCGTACCGCGTATTTCGCGCGCGCAGTCGCTGGATGCGCTCAGCTCTATGGCGAATATCGCCGGTTATCGTGCGATTGTGGAAGCCGCACATGAGTTTGGTCGTTTCTTTACCGGGCAGATCACTGCCGCTGGTAAAGTGCCGCCAGCCAAAGTGATGGTGATTGGCGCAGGTGTTGCAGGCCTTGCGGCGATTGGCGCAGCGAACAGCCTTGGAGCTATCGTGCGCGCGTTCGATACTCGCCCGGAAGTGAAAGAACAGGTGCAGAGTATGGGCGCTGAGTTCCTTGAACTGGACTTCAAAGAAGAAGCCGGTAGCGGGGACGGGTACGCCAAAGTGATGTCAGAAGCGTTTATCGCGGCTGAAATGGCGCTGTTTGCCGCTCAGGCGAAAGAGGTTGACATTATTGTCACTACTGCGCTGATTCCGGGTAAACCTGCACCGAAACTTATCACCCGCGAAATGGTTGACTCCATGACGCCGGGTAGCGTGATTGTTGACCTGGCAGCGCAAAACGGCGGTAACTGTGAATATACCGTTGCCAATGAAATCGTCACCACCGCCAGCGGCGTAAAAGTGATTGGTTATACCGACCTGGCAGGGCGTCTGCCAACACAGTCATCACAACTGTACGGTACTAACCTCGTTAACCTGCTGAAACTGCTGTGTACGGAAAAAGACGGCAACATTACGATTGATTTTGATGATGTCGTGGTGCGCGGCGTGACGGTTATCCGTGACGGCGAAGTGACCTGGCCGGCGCCGCCGATTCAGGTTTCAGCACAGCCAAAAGCGGCGCCAAAAGCTGCAGAAGCGCCAAAAGAAGCGGAAAAACCGGTATCGCCGTGGCGCAAATATGCGCTTATTGCGTTGGCGATTATTCTGTTTGGCTGGCTTGCTAACGTGGCACCGAAAGAGTTCCTCGGTCACTTCACCGTCTTTGCGCTCTCCTGCGTGGTGGGTTACTACGTGGTGTGGAACGTTTCTCATGCGCTGCACACGCCGCTGATGTCGGTCACCAATGCCATTTCCGGCATTATCGTGGTGGGGGCGTTATTGCAAATTGGCCATGGTGGCTGGGTAAGCTTCCTGAGTTTTATCGCGGTCCTGATCGCCAGTATTAATATTTTTGGTGGATTCACCGTTACTCAGCGAATGCTGAAAATGTTCCGGAAGAACTAAGGGGTAAGACATGTCTGGCGGATTAGTGACTGCGGCATATATCGTTGCTGCAATTCTGTTTATCTGTAGCCTGGCGGGGCTGTCCAAACACGAAACCTCGAAACAAGGTAACCTGTTTGGTATTTCCGGTATGGCTATTGCGCTGGTGGCGACCATTTTTGGCCCCGATACCGGCAACGTTGCGTGGATCCTCGTGGCGATGATTATCGGTGGGGCTATCGGTATTCGTCTGGCGAAGAAAGTCGAAATGACCGAAATGCCGGAGCTGGTGGCGATTCTGCACAGCTTTGTTGGTCTGGCGGCGGTGCTGGTGGGCTTTAACAGCTACCTGCAACACGAAACCGGCATGGAACAAATTCTGGCCAATATCCATTTGACCGAAGTGTTCCTCGGTATCTTCATTGGCGCGGTGACCTTCACCGGTTCTATCGTCGCGTTTGGTAAGCTGTGCGGTAAAATTTCTTCCAAACCGCTGATGCTGCCGAACCGCCATAAGCTGAACCTGGCGGCGCTGGTGGTCTCTTTTGTATTGCTGGTGATGTTTGTTCGTACCGAAAGCGTGGGCTTGCAGGTGCTGGCACTGCTGATTATGACAGTTATCGCGCTGGCGTTTGGCTGGCATCTGGTGGCGTCAATCGGCGGGGCGGATATGCCGGTAGTGGTTTCAATGCTGAACTCCTACTCCGGTTGGGCGGCAGCGGCGGCGGGCTTTATGCTCAGCAACGACCTGCTGATCGTTACCGGTGCGCTGGTGGGGTCTTCCGGTGCGATCCTGTCGTACATCATGTGTAAAGCGATGAACCGTTCCTTCTTCAGCGTCATTGCCGGTGGTTTTGGCTCTG
>JBOFJM010000796.1:0-3854 GCA_051656825.1 Kluyvera sp. | reverse complement strand
TAATCACCAGCACCTTACGCGACGTGCAGCAACGCAGTTGGCGTTTGCAACTGTCGGCGCAAGAAGATTTTGCCCAATGCCTGTTTGACAGCGGCGAAATGCGCGATGACCGCTCCAGTAATATCGAATTGCCCGCCATCGCCTGCCAGCACTCGACGCGCTATTTTGTGCGGGTGCGCATTACCGACAACCACGGTGAAGAGAGCGGCTGGAGCCAGGCGGCAACGTTTATTACCGGCCTGCCAGCGCAAGCGTGGCAAGGGGTGTTTATCTCGGCTGAAACGCCGCAGGATAAAGACAACTCAAAAGGCACACTGCTGCGCCATGCGTTTAGCCTGCCCGCCGCTGATGACATTGTTTCGGCGGTGGTACATGCCAGCGCGCTGGGGCTGTATCAACTGTGGATCAACGGCGAAAAAGTCGGGCGCGATGAGTTGTCGCCCGGCTGGACGAGCTACCACCATCACCTGTTGTATCAAACCTGGGATGTGACCGAGCACCTGCGAGAAGGCGAAAACGTGATGGGCGCGAAGGTGGGGGCGGGTTGGTATAAAGGGGATATGAGCTTTAACCGCTATCGCAACTATTACGGCCAGCAGACGGGGTTTATTTGCCATATGGTGGTAACGCTCCGCGATGGTAGCCAGCGAATCATCGCCACGGACGCACACTGGCAGGCCAGCGATGACGCGATTCTGTTTGCTGAAATTTATGATGGCGAAGTGTATGACGCGCGTCAGGAGCAGCGCGGCTGGAGCGAGCCTGCGTTTAGCGCCGGTCATTGGCGCGCGGTGACGACGCTTGCGGCAGAGACTTCGGTGCTGCAACCGCAAACGGCCTGCCCGGTACAAGAAATAGAACGGCTTGCGCCGTGCTCAATCATCACGACGCCAAAAGGCGAGACGGTGCTTGATTTTGGCCAGAACCTCAGCGGCTGGGTGGAGTTTCGGGTGCGCGGCGCGGCAGGTGAGCGCGTGGTGCTGCGTCATTTTGAAGTGCTGGATGTCGAAGGTAATGTCTATCTGGCGAACCTGCGCACCGCCAAACAGTGCATTGATTACACCTTACGCGGCGATGGCGAAGAATGTTATCACCCGCATTTTACCTTTCAGGGTTTCCGCTATGTGCTGATTGAAAGCTGGCCCGGTACGCCGACGCAGGAGGATTTTGTCGCGGTGGTACTGCATTCAGCGATGACGCCGACGGGGGATATTGAAACCTTAAACGCGGATCTCAACCAACTGCATCACAACATCATGTGGGGGCTTAAGGGCAATTTCGTCGATATCCCAACCGACTGCCCGCAGCGTGATGAACGGCTGGGATGGACGGGCGATGCGCAAATTTTCTGTCGCACCGCCAGTTACCTGATGCAGACGCGCACTTTTTTTGCCAAATGGCTGACCGATCTTCAGCATGACCAAACGCCGGAGGGCGGTGTGCCGCACGTCATCCCCGATATCCTCACCGGCAAATGCGACAACGACCGCTTTTTATCCCACGGTCGCACCCATTCCGCCGCCGCCTGGGCCGATGCGGCGGTGATTAACCCGTGGACCCTGTACCTGATGTACGGCGATAAACCGACCCTGGCCCGCCAGTACGGCAGCATGAAAGCCTGGGTGGAGTTTATGCATGACAACGCTGTTGAAAATCAGTGGTCGTGGAAACTGCAGTTTGGCGATTGGGTTGCGCTGGATGCCAAAGAGGGCAGCTATTTTGGCGCCACGCCGAATGAACTGACCTGCATGGCCTACTATGCGTTGTCCACGCTGCTACTGGCGAAATCAGCCAAAGCGCTGGGGAATGACGTTGACCACACCCATTATCTGGCGCTGCATACCGCGATTGTCACAAGCTTCCGCAATGAGTTTTTTACCGCCACCGGGCGGCTGGCGGCGCGTACGCAAACGGCGCATATTCTGGCGCTTTACTTCCAGTTAGTGCCGGACGCGCACCGTGAGCGCACCGTGCAAACGCTGCTGGAACTGCTGGCGGAAAATGACGGCCATCTGGTGACGGGGTTTGTCGGCACACCGTATTTCTGTCATGCATTAAGCGAAAACGGGCAGGCTGACGCCGCGTGGCAATTGCTGATGAAAGAGGACTTCCCAAGCTGGTTGTATCAGGTAAAAGCGGGGGCGACGACGATTTGGGAGCACTGGGATGGCGTCAAACCGGATGGCACAATGTGGAGCCCGGATATGAACTCCTTCAACCACTATGCCTACGGGGCGATAGGCGAATGGTTGTATCGCGTAGCGGCGGGAATCAACACCGAAGAACACGCGCCGGGCTTTAAACACTCGGTGCTGCGGCCTATTCCGGGCGGTGGCCTGGCCTGGCTGAAAGCGCGATACGGCTCGGTATATGGCGATATTGCCATCCACTGGGCGCAGGCGTCGGCGCACGATGGCTTGCAGACCATCACCCTTGAGGTGGATATACCGCCAAACACCTGCTCAACGCTTATCCTCGACGGCGCGCAAACGCTGCTCGACACCGATGGCATCGACTTCGCGCCAGTAGACGGCGGCTATGGCGCGCAGGTGGGATCGGGCCATTATCGCCTTATCTGGCAGCGCTAACCGCGTGATTGTCACGGCAGCGTTCGCGCTGTTGTGATAATCGAACGCTCGAATTCCCCTGTTTTCGTTTCGCTATTCAACGAATTGGCAATTATTGCGGTCGCGATAATACTCGCGACCGTGACGACGAGAGTAATGCCGTGTCAGACGAAAGCGACGACGACAAAACAGAAGACCCCACACCCCAACGGCTTGAAAAAGCACGAGAAGAGGGGCAAATTCCGCGATCCCGCGAATTAACATCACTGCTGATGCTGCTGATGCTGCTGATGCTGCTGATGCTGCTGATGCTGCTGGTGGGCGTCGCGGTGCTTTGGTTAGGCGGAGAATCACTGGAGCGACGACTGGCTAATCTATTGTCCGGCGGGCTGCGCTTCGACCACCGCATCGTCAACGATCCCAATATTATCCTTGGGCAAATCATCCTGCTGCTAAAAGAAGCCATGCTGGCGCTGCTCCCGCTGATTGTCGGCGTGGTGACGGTGGCGCTGATAGCACCGGTGATGCTTGGCGGGCTGGTATTCAGCAGTAAATCACTGGCGTTCAAATTCGACAAACTCAACCCACTGCCCGGCATTAAGCGCATGTTCTCCGCACAGACAGCGGCAGAACTGATGAAAGCGATTATGAAAGCGGTGCTGATGGGCAGCGTCGCGGGCTTCTTTTTATGGCGGCACTGGCCGCAGATGATGCGCCTGGTGAGTGAATCCCCGCTGTCGGCGATGGGCAATGCGCTGAACATGGTTGGGCTGTGCGCACTGTTGGTAGCGCTGGGGATTATCCCCATGGTGGGGTTTGACGTCTTTTGGCAGATTCACAGCCATCTGAAAAAACTGCGGATGTCGCGCCAGGATATTCGCGATGAATTTAAACAGAGCGAAGGTGACCCACACGTTAAAGGGCGTATTCGCCAGATGCAGCGTGCAGCGGCGCGCCGCCGAATGATGGCAGATGTGCCGAAAGCGGACGTTATCGTCAATAACCCGACCCACTATTCGGTGGCATTACAGTATGACGAAAACAAAATGAGCGCGCCAAAAGTGGTGGCGAAAGGGGCGGGGCTGATTGCGCTGCGCATCCGTGAAATTGGCGAGGAGAACCGAATCCCCATGCTGGAAGCACCGCCGCTGGCGCGTGCGTTGTATCGCCACGCGGATATTGGCCAGCAGATCCCCGGCCCGCTGTATGCCGCCGTGGCGGAAGTGCTGGCGTGGGTATGGCAGCTCAAACGTTGGCGGCTGGCGGGTGGCCTACCACCGAAAAAAC
>JBOFJM010000795.1:0-4459 GCA_051656825.1 Kluyvera sp. | reverse complement strand
GTCATGTTTTTGCCTACCGCCATGACCGGCACAATGCCGTCTCTTTTACGGTCTTCCGGTACCATCGCGATCCCGTGGGCGATCGCCTGCTGGCAGTTGTGGATGCTGGCTTCTCGGCCATCAATAAAGATTTTCCCCTCCCAGCGACCGCGCCAGACGCCAAATAAACACTGGACGGCCTCGGTGCGCCCGGCACCGACCAGCCCCGCAATGCCGAGAATTTCGCCGCGCTTCAGGCTAAAAGAGATATCGTTGACCCGCTTAATATGGCGATTAACCGGATGCCAGGCGGTGAGATGCTCAACGCGTAAGATTTCGTCACCGGCAGTGTGCGGCTCGCTGGGGTAAAGCGCCGTTAGCTCGCGCCCCACCATCATGGTGATGATGTCGTCTTCGGTCATGTCGCTGGCGTCGCGCGTACCGATATGCTGACCATCGCGAATCACGCAGATGGTATTGGAAATGGCCTTCACCTCGTTCAGCTTGTGCGAGATATAAATGAATACCGTGATTTTGCAGATCGCGGATGATATCGAGCAGCACGGCGGTTTCCTGCTCGGTCAGCGAGGCGGTAGGTTCATCAAGAATCAACAGCCGCACCTGTTTGTTCAACGCTTTGGCAATTTCGACTAACTGCTGCTGGCCTAACCCCAGATCACCTACGCGGGTATCGGGTGAAATCGCGAGGTTGACCTGCGCCAGCAGCTTTTCACTGCGCAGCGTCATGGTGTCGTAATCAAGTACGCCATGACGGCTAATTTCCGCGCCAAGAAAGATGTTTTCCAGCACCGTCAGGTGTTTTACCAGCGCCAACTCCTGGTGAATGATGGCAATGCCTTTACGTTCGGTATCGCGAATATGCGTGGGCTGTAGCGTCTCGCCAGCGAAAATAATCTCGCCGTCGTAGCTGCCATGCGGATAAATACCGCATAACACCTTCATTAAGGTCGATTTTCCTGAGCCATTTTCGCCGCACAGGGAAACAACCTCGCCTGGGTTTAATCTTAGGCTGACATTATCGACAGCCTTAACAACCCCGAAGGTTTTGGTGATGTGCTTCATTTCGAGTAAATACGGCATAAGTGCTTGTGCTCCGCGTAAGCTCGGCTACCGGCTCTTTTCGGTAGCCAGGCCGCCCCAGCGCAGGGCTGGGGCATGTGCTTTAGAGTTCGCTCTTTTTGTGGAAACCATCTTTCACAACGGTATCGTCGATATTGGTTTTATTCACTTCAATAGGGGTGAGCAGGCGGGAGGGAACATCTTTCAGCCCATTATTTAAGGTGGCGTCGGCCTTCGGTTGCTGGCCATTACCCAGCTCGACGGCAATTTCTGCGGCGCTGTTCGCCAGCAGGGTAATGGGTTTATACACCGTCATGGTTTGCGTGCCGTTGATAATGCGCTTCACGCCCGCAAGGTCTGCGTCCTGACCAGAGATAGCCACTTTACCCGCCAAGCCCTGTGCGCTCAGTGCCTGAATAGCGCCGCCGGCGGTGGCGTCGTTAGAGGCGACAACCGCATCAATTTTGTTGTTGTTGGCGGTAAGGGCGTTTTCCATGATTTTCAGCGCGTTTTCCGGCAACCAGCCATCAACCCATTGATCGCCGACAACTTTAATTTTGCCATCGTCAATATAGGGTTTTAATACTTTCATTTGGCCTGCGCGGAACAGCTTGGCGTTATTATCTACCGGCGAGCCGCCCATCAGGAAATAATGCCCTTGAGGCACTTGCTTCACCAGACTTTGTGCCTGCATTTCGCCGACTTTTTCGTTATCAAAGGAGATATAAAAATCGATATCCGCATTATTAATCATGCGGTCATAGGCCAGCACTTTAATGCCTTCTTGTTTCGCCTCTTTAATGACGTTGCTCAGCACCTGGCCGTTATAAGGAATAATGACAAGGACATCGACGCCACGGTTGATCATATTTTCAATCTGTGACATTTGCGTTTCTTCATTGCCGTTAGCGGATTGCACAAAAACCTGCGCACCCAACTGTTCGGCTTTCTTCACGAAGATATCGCGGTCTTTCTGCCAGCGCTCAAGGCGCAGATCATCAATGGCCATGCCTATCTTAACTTCTTTCGCACCGCTCGCCATGCTGGTCAGAAGCAGGGATGCGCAAAGCGTGAGGCAAAGGTTCTTTATCTTCATAATCGTAGTGCCTTCTGTAGGAGTAAGGTGATGAGATTGGCGATAAAAGAAACAAGAATGACTTAATACGCAGCAAATTTTTAACATGTAATGCACGGCTGGCAATTACAGATTTTTATCTTGCCATTACGATATTTGGTTTAATTGTCAATTTATGACCGCGATCGGATTTTAAAATCCCCAAAGAGAAAATAACGGGCAAAAAAAGAGAATAACGCGGATTTATTTTGCGAGCTGGCGCACATTTGTGGATTCTCTTAATAGCAGTGTGAAATAACGTAATTGAGCTACTGCAAATCAGAATCCAGTATGACATGACGAAATATCCCCCGCCGCCTGTCAGATTATGGAGCTCATTATGCAAGCTTATTTCGACCAACTGGATCGTGTTCGTTTCGAAGGCCCAAAAACCGAAAACCCGCTGGCTTTTCGCCACTACAACCCAGATGAATTAGTGCTGGGTAAACGTATGGAAGATCACCTGCGCTTTGCTGCCTGCTACTGGCATACTTTCTGCTGGAATGGCGCAGACATGTTTGGCGTCGGGTCATTTGACCGCCCGTGGCAGCAGCCGGGCGAAGCTATTGAGCGCGCGAAACGCAAAGCTGACGTTGCATTTGAATTTTTCCACAAGCTGAACGTACCTTACTACTGTTTCCACGATGTGGATGTGTCGCCAGAAGGCGCAAACCTGAAAGAGTACCTGAATAATTTCGCCCAGATGGTGGATGTGCTGGCTGAAAAACAGCAGCAGACGGGAGTAAAACTGCTGTGGGGCACGGCTAACTGCTTTACTAACCCTCGCTACGGCGCGGGCGCGGCCACTAACCCTGACCCAGAAGTGTTTAGCTGGGCTGCGGCGCAGGTGTTCACCGCCATGAATGCAACCCATAAATTGGGCGGAGAAAACTATGTGCTGTGGGGTGGCCGTGAAGGTTACGAAACGCTGCTGAACACCGACTTGCGTCAGGAGCGCGAGCAGATTGGGCGCTTTATGCAGATGGTGGTGGAACATAAACACAAAATCGGTTTCCAGGGCACGTTGCTTATCGAACCAAAACCGCAGGAGCCGACCAAACATCAATACGATTACGATGCGGCGACGGTGTACGGGTTCCTGAAGCAGTTTGGTCTGGAAAAAGAGATCAAACTGAATATTGAAGCGAACCACGCCACGCTGGCGGGTCACTCTTTCCATCACGAAATTGCCACCGCGATTGCGCTGGGCCTGTTTGGCTCCGTCGATGCCAACCGTGGCGATGCGCAGCTTGGCTGGGATACCGACCAGTTCCCGAACAGCGTAGAAGAAAACGCGCTGGTGATGTATGAAATATTAAAAGCGGGCGGCTTCACCACTGGCGGCCTGAACTTTGATGCCAAAGTTCGCCGTCAGAGCACCGACAAATATGACCTGTTCTACGGCCATATTGGGGCAATGGACACTATGGCGCTGTCGTTGAAAGTGGCGGCGCGGATGATTGAAGGCGGTGAGCTGGATAAACGGGTGGCGAAACGCTATGCCGGTTGGAATGCTGAACTGGGCCAACAGATCCTCAAAGGCCAAATGTCGCTCCAGGATCTGGCGAAATACGCCGAGCAGAATCAGCTCGCGCCGCAGCATCAGAGCGGCCATCAGGAACTGCTGGTAAACCACTACCTGTTCGACAAGTAAAGCAACATCGCCGGGCAACATGCGGTTTGCCCGGTTTACGCATCTGTAGGCCCGGTCTGCGTTAACGCCACCGGGCATTTTCAGTTAAGGAGCCGTGACGATGTATATCGGGATTGATTTAGGAACCTCTGGGGTCAAAGTTATCCTGCTTAGTGAAGAGGGCCAGGTTCTCGCCTCGCAGACGGAAAAACTGACCGTTTCGCGCCCCCATCCGTTATGGTCTGAGCAAGACCCAGAGCAGTGGTGGCAGGCAACGGATAGCGCCATGAAAGCGCTCTCGTTGCAGCACAATTTACAGGGCGTGAAAGCCCTCGGGATTGCCGGGCAAATGCATGGGGCAACGCTGCTTGATAAACAACAGCGTGTACTGCGTCCAGCCATTTTGTGGAACGATGGTCGCTGCGGCGAAGAGTGCCAGTTACTGGAAGCCGCAGTGAAAAACTCGCGGCAAATCACCGGTAATTTGATGATGCCCGGTTTTACCGCCCCCAAATTATTATGGGTGCTGCGACACGAGCCGGATATTTTCGCGCAGGTCGATAAAGTGCTGCTGCCTAAAGATTACCTGCGCCTGCGGATGACCGGCGACTTCGCCAGCGACATGTCGGATGCGGCTGGGACGATGTGGATGG
>JBOFJM010000794.1:0-2097 GCA_051656825.1 Kluyvera sp. | reverse complement strand
GATAAAAGTGCTGGCTATCGTCGTCTTTCTGGTGGTGGGGACCGTCTATTTGGGTAGCGGAAAACCACTGGATGGCAATGCGACCGGCTTCCACCTCATTACCGATAACGGGGGATTCTTCCCTCATGGCCTGCTGCCTGCGCTGGTGCTGGTACAAGGCGTGGTGTTTGCGTTCGCGTCTATTGAACTGGTGGGAACGGCGGCGGGGGAGTGTAAAGACCCGCAGACGATGGTGCCAAAAGCTATCAACAGCGTTATCTGGCGTATTGGCCTGTTCTACGTCGGCTCCGTGGTGCTACTGGTGCTGTTGCTGCCGTGGAATGCCTATCAGGCGGGGCAAAGCCCGTTTGTTACCTTCTTCTCTAAACTGGGCGTACCGTATATCGGCAGCATTATGAATATCGTGGTGCTGACCGCCGCGCTTTCTAGCCTGAACTCTGGCCTGTACTGCACCGGGCGTATTCTGCGCTCGATGGCGATGGGCGGTTCCGCGCCAAAATTCATGGGGAAAATGAGCCGCCAGCATGTCCCGTATGCCGGAATTATGGCTACTCTGGTGGTGTATGTCGTCGGGGTATTCCTGAACTACCTGGTACCGTCCCAGGTCTTTGAAATCGTGCTGAACTTTGCATCATTGGGGATCATCGCTTCCTGGGCGTTTATCATGGTCTGCCAGTTGCGCTTACGTAAGGCGATTAAAGAAGGGAAGGCCGCAGACGTCGGCTTCAAGCTGCCTGGCGCACCGTTTACCTCATGGTTAACACTGTTATTCTTGCTGAGTGTGCTGGTGCTGATGGCGTTTGATTACCCTAACGGAACGTACACTATTGCTTCGCTGCCGCTGATTGCCATCTTGCTGGTTGCCGGTTGGTTTGGGGTGCGTAAGCGGGTTGCTGAAGTTCAACGTACTGCGCCGTAATAACCAAAAAGGGCTGACATTGTCATAATGCTGGTCAGTTAAGGGGATTTCTACTTTTAGTATCGCCGCCGGTTGCGCTCTTTTTTTACGCCATGCCCTAAACATGCTCGGGCGCACAGAGCGCGCAAGGGGCGGCCAGTCGCCGCCGCCCCCTGCACCCCCAGGCTCTGGCGGCAAAATCGTCGCTTCGCGATTCCCTCTGCTTCTCTCTTCCGGCTTTCGGGTCGGGCGCGAGGCAATATCCCTGTAAAGCCGCGCCCTCAGCCCACATCCCTGTGGGCTGCCCCGGCCTCCAGAGAACGCTTCGGCGATTTAGACGCCACCCACGTCAGTGCGGTCTTTGAATGAACAGCCAGAACCAGAGTTGCTGAAACCGATGAGTTCCCCTTGACCCGTTCACAGGAACAGAGGCTTCATGTTCTACAAAACATCAGGTGAACGGAATGTGGCGCTTAACTGACAATGTCAGGCCTTTATTAATGCCGATTACTCACCAGAGGTTGTTAACCGCGCTTATTTTCTGCTGCTATATTTATTGCGCTTGTGCTCATACAGCAGTTCATCGGATTTTAACATCGCGTCTTCTAAGGTATCGGTACGGCGCAGTTGGTAGGCCCCGTAGGAGAACGACACCATTTTCTCTTTATCAATAATGGCCAGTCTTTCCTGTGCACGAGCAATAATCTCGTGAGATCTCCCCAGCGTATTATCGATAAGAATCAGGCTAAACTCATCACCGCCCAGGCGGATGCCGTAATCGCTTTTACGGATGGATTGTGCGAGCGCCATACCGAGATACTGAATCGCTTTATCACCCATATGGTGGCCCAGCGTATCGTTGATCCGTTTCAAGCCATCGCTATCGATAGCCACGACCGTCACGGCGATATTTTTACTGACCAGATCGCGAATTTTATCGCTTAACTCTGGCGTGATGATTTTCCTGTTATACAGGCTGGTCATCGCATCTGTAATGTTATCTTTTGATAGCGAAGTCTGTCGTAGGAACTGGCTTTTCGTGTAGCGGCAAAGCAGTAGCGTGCTCAGAATGTAAAACATAAACAGCCACAGCATACTGATAACCATGTATAAGCCATCTAATTTAACGTGTAGCGTGTAATAGCGCGTCATGTCTTCCTGATGACTTAGCGCATAGAACGTTTTGTATTTAGGTGCGT
>JBOFJM010000793.1:0-2385 GCA_051656825.1 Kluyvera sp. | reverse complement strand
TTTCGCTCAGTACAAAGACCAATAAATCCAGCACGCAACAACAGAACAACGATAGCGGAGTCGTGATGGCAGGAAATACAATTGGACAACTCTTTCGCGTAACCACCTTCGGTGAATCGCACGGCCTGGCGCTGGGCTGCATCGTGGACGGCGTGCCGCCAGGCATCCCGTTAACGGAAGCTGACCTGCAGCATGACCTTGACCGTCGTCGCCCTGGGACATCGCGCTACACCACCCAACGCCGCGAGCCGGATCAGGTCAAAATCCTCTCTGGCGTGTTCGACGGTGTGACCACTGGTACTAGCATTGGCCTGCTTATCGAAAATACCGATCAGCGTTCCCAGGACTACGGCGCCATTAAAGACGTCTTCCGTCCAGGCCATGCCGATTACACCTATGAGCAGAAATATGGCCTGCGCGATTATCGCGGCGGTGGCCGTTCTTCCGCTCGTGAAACGGCGATGCGCGTCGCCGCTGGCGCGATTGCGAAGAAATTCCTCGCTGCCAAGTTTGGGATCGTTATCCGTGGTTGTCTGACCCAAATGGGCGATATTCCGCTGGCGATTAAAGACTGGGATTTGGTGGAACAGAACCCGTTCTTCTGCCCGGATCCAGACAAAATTGATGCGCTGGACGAACTGATGCGTGGCCTCAAAAAAGAGGGCGACTCGATTGGTGCTAAGGTGACCGTGGTCGCCGATGGCGTACCGGCGGGTCTTGGTGAGCCGGTATTCGACCGTCTGGATGCAGATATCGCTCATGCGCTGATGAGCATCAACGCGGTGAAAGGGGTCGAGATTGGCGACGGCTTCGACGTGGTGAAACTGCGTGGCAGCGAAAACCGCGATGAAATTACCAAAGACGGTTTCCAGAGCAACCACGCGGGCGGTATTTTGGGCGGTATCAGCAGCGGTCAGCAAATTGTGGCAAATATGGCGCTGAAACCAACCTCCAGCATTACCGTTCCTGGGCGAACTATCGATCGCTTTGGCAATGAAACGGAGATGATCACCAAAGGTCGTCACGATCCTTGCGTCGGGATCCGTGCAGTGCCGATCGCAGAAGCGATGCTGGCGATTGTCCTGATGGATCACTTTATGCGTCAACGGGCGCAAAACGCCGATGTGACGACGTCAATTCCACGCTGGTAAACATGAAAAAAACCGTTATTGCGCTGCTGGCTTTGGTTGCCAGCAGCACGGCGTTGGCGGCAACGCCGTGGCAGAAAATCACCCAACCTATCAGCGGCAGCGCCCAATCTATAGGCGCGTTTGCTAATGGCTGTATTGTCGGTGCACAGGCGCTGCCGTTACAGTCCGATACCTATCAGGTTATGCGAACCGATCAGCGCCGCTACTTCGGCCACCCGGAACTGGTGCAGTTTATCCAGCGTCTGGGCAGCCAGGTGCAGCAGCATCGCATGGGAACGCTACTGATTGGCGATATGGGAATGCCCGCCGGTGGGCGCTTTAACGGTGGACACGCCAGCCACCAGAGCGGCCTGGATGTCGATATTTTTCTCCAGTTGCCGAAAACACGTTGGAGTTCCGCGCAGTTGCTGAAACCACAGGCGTTGGATTTAGTCAGCGCCGATGGTAAACGCGTGGTTCCCGCGTTGTGGAAACCGGAAATTGGTCAGTTGATTAAGCTCGCGGCGCAAGATAGCGAAGTGACGCGTATTTTTGTTAACCCGGCTATCAAACAACGGCTGTGCCTCGACGCCGGTAGCGACCGCGATTGGCTGCACAAAGTGCGACCGTGGTTCCAGCACCGTGCGCATATGCACGTGCGGCTGAAGTGCCCGGCTAATAGCCTGGAATGTGAAGAACAGGCTCCGCCGCCAGCCGGAGACGGCTGTGGCGCAGAGCTGCAAAGTTGGTTCGAACCGCCAAAACCTGGCACAACCAAACCTGTGAAGAAGACGCCGCCTCCGTTGCCGCCTTCCTGCCAGGCGCTACTGGATGAACACGTACTGTAATGGACAGTTTCTCAGCGTTGTTTATGGTTGAGCCACTCATGCTGGTGGCACTCTTTTTTATCGCAATATTGGCGGGCTTTATTGATTCATTGGCGGGTGGTGGCGGTTTGCTCACCGTGCCTGCGCTGATGGCGGCAGGAATGCCTCCGGCGCAGGCGCTGGCGACCAATAAACTTCAGGCCTGCGGTGGTTCGCTTTCGGCGTCGCTCTATTTTATTCGCCGCAAAGTAGTGAACCTGGCCGATCAGAAGCTGAATATTCTGATGACCTTTATCGGTTCGATGACCGGTGCACTGCTGGTGCAGTACGTTAAGTCCGATATTTTGCGCCAGATTCTGCCGCTGCTGGTGATTGGTATCGGCCTCTATTTCCTGCTGATGCCCAGGCTTGGCGAAGACGACCGTCAG
>JBOFJM010000792.1:0-5351 GCA_051656825.1 Kluyvera sp. | reverse complement strand
TAACACGCAGCAGAAAATCTGCATCCGTACTTTTACCATCGGTAATGCAGCGCAGTTGCTCAGCAACCAAGCCCACATGATGGTCATACAGATGAATACGACTTTTCATCGCCTGTTGTACGGCGTGCCAGTCGGCCTGTTCGAAGCGCTGTTGCGCACCGGAAGTCACTTCCAGAAAACGCCCGTACTGGGCGTCAAATCCTTGCAAAATCGTCTGAGCAATCAGTAATTCCAGGCCACGCGTCATCGATTTCTCCCATCCGGCACAATGTCATGCCGGATGGCACGTTCGCTTATCCGGCCTACATCCCTTCGTAGGCCCGGTAAGCGCAGTGCTACCGGGCATTGATCAAAACTGCGATTCCTCGGTAGATCCAGTCAGCGCGGTAACGGATGATGCACCGCCCTGAATGATAGTGGTCACTTTGTCGAAGTAGCCCGTGCCCACTTCCTGCTGGTGAGATACGAAGGTGTAGCCCTGCGGTGCACAAGCAAACTCCGGCTGCTGGACTTTCTCAACGTAGTGTTTCATGCCTTCACCCTGAGCGTAGGCGTGCGCCAGGTCAAACATGTTGAACCACATGCTGTGAATGCCCGCGAGGGTGATGAACTGGTATTTGTAGCCCATATCCGACAGCTGTTGCTGGAAGCTGGCGATAGTTTTGTCGTCCAGGTTTTTCTGCCAGTTGAATGACGGCGAGCAGTTGTAGGCCAGCAGTTTGCCCGGATATTTTGCGTGAATGGCATCGGCAAAGCGTTTTGCCAGCTCCAGATCTGGCGTGGACGTTTCGCACCACACCAGGTCGGCGTACGGCGCGTATGCCAGGCCACGGCTGATCGCTTGTTCAATGCCCGCGTGAGTGCGGTAGAAGCCTTCGCTGGTGCGCTCACCGGTAATGAAGCTGCTGTCGTAGGGGTCGCAGTCGGAGGTGATCAGATCCGCAGCATCAGCATCAGTACGGGCAATCAGCAGAGTTGGGACCCCCATCACGTCAGCCGCCAGGCGCGCCGCAACCAGTTTCTGAATCGCTTCCTGAGTAGGAACCAGCACTTTGCCGCCCATGTGGCCGCATTTTTTCACCGACGCCAACTGATCCTCGAAGTGTACCGCCGCTGCACCGGCTGCAATCATCGATTTCATCAGTTCAAAAGCGTTCAGCACGCCGCCAAAACCGGCTTCCGCATCAGCAACGATCGGCAGGAAATAGTCCACATAACGCGGATCGTTAGGCTCAATGCCGCTGGACCATTGGATCTGATCCGCACGGCGGAAAGTATTGTTGATCCGATCCACCACCGCAGGCACCGAGTTCGCCGGGTACAGGGATTGGTCTGGATACATACTGGCAGCCAGGTTGGCGTCCGCCGCCACCTGCCAGCCGGAAAGATACACCGCTTCAATACCCGCTTTCGCCTGTTGCAACGCCTGCCCGCCGGTCAGCGCGCCGAGGCTGTTCACATAGCCTTTTTTCGCTTCGCCGTGCAGCAGACGCCACATTCTGGCAGCGCCCAGTTGTGCCAGCGTACATTCTGGATTCACCGAACCACGCAGTTTCACCACTTCCTCTGCGCTGTAGGGGCGACGAATGCCTTCCCAGCGTGGTTGAGTCCATTCTTTTTGTAATTCTTCAATTTGTTGGGTACGAGTTTTCATGTGCAGATGCTCCATATTATTTTCCTGGTTTCCCAGGTGTTATTGGTGAAAGCAATGAGGTAACAAGCCGCTACGCCAGCAGGCGATAGCCCGGCAGAGTCAAGAAGTCGATGAGTTCGTCGGAGGTGGTGATTTGCTCCATCAGCCGCGCGGCATCGTCGAAACGGCCACCGTCAAAACGCGCCTCGCCCAGCTCGTCTTTAATCACCTGTAGTTCTTCAGCCAGCATTTGACGGAACAGCGGTTTGGTCACCGGTTTGCCGTTGCTGAGCGTTTTTTGGTGGTGGATCCACTGCCAGATAGAAGTACGAGAGATTTCTGCCGTTGCGGCATCTTCCATCAGGCCGTAAATCGGTACGCAGCCGTTACCGGAGATCCACGCTTCGATGTACTGCACCGCCACGCGAATATTGGCGCGCATCCCCTCTTCGGTGCGTTCCCCTTCGCAAGGCGCCAGCAGTTGCTCGGCGGTAATCGGCGCATCATCCGCGCGAGTCACCGTCAGTTGATTCGGACGGTCGCCCAGTACGTCGTTAAACACCGCCATTGCCGTATCGGCGAGGCCCGGATGCGCCACCCAAGTGCCATCGTGGCCGTTATTGGCTTCCAGCGATTTATCCGCTTTCACTTTGTTGAGCACCTGATTATTACGCTCGGCATCTTTGCTCGGGATAAACGCCGCCATGCCGCCCATCGCGAAAGCCCCGCGTTTATGGCAAGTTTTAATCAGCAAACGTGAGTAGGCGCTAAGGAACGGTTTATCCATCGTCACCACTTGTCTGTCCGGCAGGACGCGATCCGGGTGATTTTTCAATGTTTTGATATAGCTGAAAATGTAATCCCAGCGGCCACAGTTAAGACCGACGATATGGTCGCGCAGCGCATGTAGAATTTCGTCCATCTGGAACACCGCTGGCAGTGTCTCAATCAGCAGCGTGGCTTTGATCGTGCCGCGCGGCAGGTTAAAGCGGTCTTCGGCATAGCAGAAAACATCACTCCACCAGGCCGCTTCTTGCCAGGCCTGGGTTTTCGGCAGATAGAAATAAGGGCCACTGCCTTTTTCCAGCAGCGCTTGGTAGTTGTGGAAAAAATACAGTGCGAAATCAAACAGACTGCCCGGAATCGCCTCACCGCGCCAGGTAACGTGTTTTTCCGGCAGATGCAGGCCGCGCACTCGGCAAATCAATACCGCAGGATCAGGCTGGAGCTGATAGATTTTGCCCGCTTCGTTGGTGTAGCTGATGGTGCCATTCACCGCGTCGCGCAGGTTAATTTGCCCTTCAACGACTTTGTTCCAGTCCGGCGCTAAGGAATCTTCAAAATCGGCCATAAAGACTTTGACGTTGGCATTCAACGCATTGATAACCATTTTGCGTTCAACAGGCCCGGTAATCTCAACCCGACGGTCTTGCAGATCCGCAGGGATGCCGCGCACTTTCCAGTCACCATCACGAATGGAAGCAGTTTCCGAAATAAAGTCAGGCAGTTTTCCGTCGTCAATATCCTGCTGCTGCTGGAGACGTGCGGCCAGCAGTTTGTTGCGTTTAGGCGTAAAACGGGTCACTAGTTCGGTCAAAAATTCCACCGCTTCCGCAGTCAGAACCAGCTTCTCCTGTTCGCCAAAAGAGTTGAGAAAAGCCAATTCATCGGTTGTTGTGGCCTGTTGTGTCATGGTGCAGCTCCTCGTTAGTGATCCGAATAGTGTCCCCGCAAGGTGAGCGAACGATCGTTGTGTTATTTTCGCTCAACGTTTTTAAGCCTAATTCATAAAAACAAAAAATCAAAAACGATTTCCATTTTTAACTTAAAATACACACAACACATTGAATTTAATGAAATTAAAGATTTGTTTTTAACTGGAGGTATTTTCGGAAACAAAAAAGCACCCGAAGGTGCCTGATTAAAGATGCTGAAACGCTTTAGGATCGCTAGCGGTAGCGGATCAATCCAGAGTTGGGTTCATATTCCGCAGATCGTATGGCGTAATCTGGTAGACGTAATAGTTGAGCCAGTTAGCAAACAGCAGATTTCCATGACTGCGCCAGGTCGCCTGTGGTTTGTTTTGCGGGTCATCTTTCGGGAAATAGTTGTACGGCACTTCCGGGCTAAGACCAGCATCAACATCACGGAAAAACTCGCTCGCTAAAGTGTGTGCATCATATTCTGGATGGCCGGTCACAAAGGCAATGCGTTTGTCTTTGCTGGCAAACAGGTATGCATCTCCGCTCGCCGTTTCAGCGAGGATTTCGAGATCGGTGTAATCACGAATCAACTGCGCGGGGAAATCAGCGTAACGGGAGTGTGGCGCGAGGAAATTATCGTCAAAACCGCGTGTCAGTAGGGCATGTGGGTGAAGGATGTGGTGCTCGTAAACGCCGGAGAGTTTGTCAGTACGAGTTTGCTTAGGAATGCCATAGAGAATATTGAGCGCGGCCTGTACCGCCCAACAGACAAATAACGTGGAGGTCACGTGATCTTTCGACCACTCCAGTACCTGTTGGATTTGCGGCCAGTAGGCAACGTCATTGAATTCAACCAAGCCCAGCGGCGCGCCGGTGACGATCAATCCATCAAAATTCTCGTTGCGGATATCCTCAAAATTACAGTAAAAGTTATTGAGGTGTTCCACTGGCGTGTTACGGGATTCGCGTGCGTCAATCCGCAGCAGTTGGATATCCACCTGTAGCGGTGAGTTCGACAGAAGGCGTAAGAACTGGTTTTCAGTCTCAATCTTCTTCGGCATCAGGTTAAGAATAAGCACCTTTAACGGGCGAATTTCCTGACCTGTAGCACGTGATGCGGTCATGACGAAGACGTTTTCATCACGCAAGAAATTGACGGCTGGCAGCTCGTCTTGCACCCGAATCGGCATAACTTCATTACCTCATAGCATACGTATAAACATTTAGACATCCAGATAGCTAACAATAACCAGAAATATACAAAATGTCGAGTCTGCATGTGGAAGGTGAGAAAGTTTCAATTACGTTTTTGATAGAATGCGGCAACGATTTGAAAGGGAATGGAGTGATGATAATTAGACGTTCGCAAGACCATGAAAGTGAAAGATTAATTGATATCTGGTGTCGTTCAGTTGATGCCACGCATGATTTTCTTTCCGCCCTGGATAGAGCCGAGATAGAGCAGCAGGTGCGATCATTTCTACCCGAAGCGCCGCTGTGGGTAGCGACCAATAGCGATGATCTGCCTGTAGCCTTTATGTTGTTATCGGAACATCATCTGGAAGCGTTATTTGTCGATCCGGATGCGCGCGGATGTGGCGTTGGACGTGAGTTGGTAGCCCATGCGCTTGCGCTTATTCCGAATTTGACGACAGATGTGAATGAGCAGAACTCGCAGGCGGTAGGGTTTTATCAGAAGATGGGGTTTGTGGTTACCGGGCGTTCAGACACTGACGATCACGGACGGCCTTATCCGTTATTGCATTTGCGTTATGCCAGTAAATAAAACCTAAAAAGATAAAATTATTGTGCTTGATGGCGCTTCGCTCTGTAGGCCGGATAAGGTATTCACACCGCCTTCCGGCAACGCTGGGCACCGCCCGTCACCGGCGACACCACGCTTTCTGACCTGTTCCGCACACGCAAAAAAGCCCATCCGTCAGGATGGGCTTTTTCACTAATTGATGCCTGGCAGTTCCCTACTCTCGCATGGGGAGACCCCACACTACCATCGG
>JBOFJM010000791.1:0-2096 GCA_051656825.1 Kluyvera sp. | reverse complement strand
GCTACCAGCAGCCGCAAGACTGGGACGCGCTGGAATCCGCGTTGAACGCCGCCTGGCGCACGCCTGCTACCACCGTGATTGAACTGGTGGTGAATGAAACTGACGGCGCGCAGACCCTGCAACATCTTCTGGCGCAGGTTAGCCAACTATGATTTTGCACGCCGTCGCCCAACAGGTCGATCCCGCCCAACCGTGGCTGGTCTTTCTGCACGGTTTTTCCGGCGACCATCGTGAATGGCAGCCGGTCGGCGAACGCTTTGCGCAAGTCAACCGGCTGTATATTGACCTTCCCGGTCACGGCGGTTCGGCTGCGGTGCGGGTTGCCGGTTTTGCGCAAATGCGTGATTGCCTGCACGCAACGCTACTTAGTTACAACATACTCAACTACTGGCTGGTCGGTTACTCGCTCGGTGGGCGCATTGCGCTGCATTACGCCTGCTGCGCGCAGCCGGAAGACGGCCTGGCAGGGGTGATTGTCGAAGGCGCTCACCCTGGCCTTACCGATGCCGCCGAGCGCACCGCGCGCTGGCACAATGACCAGCAATGGGCACAACGCTTTGCAAAACAGCCGCTGGCAGAGGCGTTTCACGCCTGGTATCAACAGCCGGTTTTTGCCAGCCTCACGGCAGCACAGCGTGAAGCGCTGGTGGCCTTGCGCCAGCACAACGACGGCAAGGCGCTGGCAGCAATGCTGCTTGCCACCTCGCTGGCGGTGCAAGATGACCTGGCTCCGGCGCTGCAACAGCGTTCTTTTCCCTTCTGGTATCTCTGTGGTGAGCACGACAGCAAGTTTCGGGCCATTGCCGAACGGCTCTCGTTTCCTTGCCACATTATTCGTAATGCGGGACACAACGCGCACCGGGAAAACCCGGCTGACGTCGCGGCGTGTCTGGCGCAGATTCTGCCTCTCTGACTATAGGACTCGTTATGATCTATCCTGATGAAGCTATGCTGTACGCCCCTGCCGAGTGGCACGACTGTTCTGAAGGTTTTACCGACATTCGTTATGAAAAATCCGCAGACGGCATTGCCAAAATCACCATTAATCGCCCGCAGGTGCGCAACGCGTTCCGTCCGCTGACGGTGAAAGAGATGATCCAGGCGCTGGCTGATGCCCGCTACGACGACAACGTAGGCGTTATTATTCTGACCGGTGAAGGCGATAAAGCGTTCTGCGCGGGCGGCGACCAGAAAGTGCGCGGCGACTACGGCGGCTACCAGGACGACAGCGGCGTTCATCACCTGAACGTCCTGGATTTCCAGCGCCAGATTCGCACCTGCCCGAACCCGGTTGTCGCTATGGTTGCCGGTTACTCCATCGGTGGCGGCCATGTGCTGCACATGATGTGTGACCTGACTATCGCGGCGGAAAACGCCATCTTCGGCCAGACTGGCCCGAAAGTTGGCTCTTTCGACGGCGGTTGGGGGGCGTCCTACATGGCGCGTATCGTTGGGCAGAAAAAAGCGCGTGAAATCTGGTTCCTGTGCCGTCAATACGACGCGAAACAGGCGCTGGATATGGGTCTTGTTAACACCGTGGTTCCGCTGGCAGACCTGGAAAAAGAGACTGTGCGCTGGTGTCGTGAAATGCTGCAAAACAGCCCAATGGCGCTGCGTTGCCTGAAAGCGGCGCTGAACGCCGACTGCGATGGTCAGGCCGGTCTGCAAGAGCTGGCGGGTAACGCCACCATGTTGTTCTACATGACCGAAGAAGGTCAGGAAGGCCGCAACGCGTTTAACCAGAAACGCCAGCCGGACTTCAGCAAATTTAAACGGAATCCGTAATGCGTTACGCGCAGGTTTACCGCTGGCAGATACCGATGGACGCGGGTGTGGTTCTGCGCGAACGGCGGCTCAAAACCCGCGATGGGCTATTCGTCCACCTGCGCGACGGCGAACGGGAAGGGTGGGGAGAAATCTCCCCCTTGCCGGGCTTCAGCCAGGAAACGTTAGACGACGCCCAGCCGGTTGTTGTGGCATGGGTTCGCGCCTGGCAACAGGGCGCGGATGCGCCGCTACCAGCGATGCCGTCGGCGGCGTTTGGCCTCAGTTGTGCCCTGGCGGAACTGGCCAATACACTGCCACAAGAGGCCGAC